>CAZPPD010000249.1:0-7641 GCA_964588185.1 uncultured Alcaligenaceae bacterium
AGAACACTCCTTGAGTTGCAACAACACGTTTACTGATTGGCATATATATATCTTTACATATGATTTTACCAGAATATGTCAAAAGCAACGAAAGTAAGTTGGAAGGCACTTGCAAAAGCAGTGGTTCTATTTACCTTCGCCTCTTCTTTTTAATTTGTCGGCGGCAATAGGCAGTGAAAGATTTGCATGAGGGTTTACAGGTATCATCAGGGCTGCTTTTGGTTTGCCATGGTAAACCCGGAATTAGGTTTCGTTTAACGATGCATAAGCGCGAACAGGGGCTCCATCCGCATTGGCGATCTTGAGAGGAATGCAATGGAAATCGAATGGCTTGTTCGGCAAATGTTCCATGTTGGTGAGATTCTCAACGATTAATATTTCCCGATCCAGAAGGACATGGTGATTCGGCAAGTCAATTTCCGATACCTTGTCCGCCGAAATGGCATCAAAACCAATCGCCTTGAGATCAAATCCTGCCAACCACTTAACTGCTTCGATTGTCAAGGTGGGGAAGCCCTCAAAATAATCCGGGAAGGACCATTTGTCTTGCCACCCGGTGCGAAAGAGAATGAAGTCGGTTTGGGAAATTTCTTCTTCTCTGGATTTCAGCACCGGTAGACTAATTTCATCAACCTTCTTTACGTCCACCAAGATTCCCCGGCCAACAAATTTGCAGATCGGAAATTGGTCGAGAGACTTACCTTTCGGCAACACATGACACGGGGCATCGATGTGCGTTCCGGTGTGGGAGCACATTTTTATGGTCAACTCGGCGAAACCGTCTTTTTTGATGGTACTCACCTGATCAAAAGTGGGTTCCATCGTTCCGGGGTAAACGGTCATGCCTTGGTGCAATGAATGAGTCAGGTCCAGGATCATGAATTTTCCCTTGTCAGTTTCTTCCCATTTATTCAGAAAAGAGCCCATTTGTTTTCGTGGTAAAAATTCCTCCCAAAATTAAACGGGTTCTTATTTTCTTTCCATTCTTCAAAGATAAAACATTAGTAAATCAATCGATCCTAATAACGGTGAAACGGATGCTTTTGGGTATTCTCTCCGAAAGAAGTGAAAAAGAACAACGGGTTGCCCTTATTCCTGCCGTCATTCCTAATCTATCCAAGATTGGCATTGACGTCCTTTTTCAGGCCGGTGCCGGCGAAGGGGCTGGGTTTCCCGACAACGCATATTCGGAAAAAGGCGCAACCTTAACCTCCAGTCCGGCGGAAGTTTTCGAGAAAGCAGACATTATCGCCGGCTTCCAGGTAAAGCAAAGCCTGGCAGGCTCATTGCGATCCGGGCAGGTTTTGGTTGGACTGCTGAATCCTTTGGCGAACCACGAAATCATAAACGTGCTCGCGGAAAAAAGGGCAAGCGCCTTTGCATTGGAGTTGCTCCCTCGCATTACTCGTGCCCAGGGAATGGATGCCTTGACCTCAATGGCAACCGTTGCCGGGTACAAAGCTGTCTTGATGGCAGCTGTGAATCTGAACAAAATGTTTCCCCTGTTGATGACGGCGGCGGGAACAATCACACCCGCCCGGGTTTTTATTGTCGGGGCCGGCGTGGCCGGATTGCAAGCCATTGCCACGGCCCGGCGACTGGGAGCGGTAGTTACGGCATACGATGTTCGCCCGGCGGTAAAAGAACAGGTGGAGAGCTTGGGTGCCAAGTTCCTGGAGATTGAAATGCCGACCAAGGAAGCCGAAGGGGAAGGCGGCTATGCCCGGGCCATGGATGAGGAGTTCTACGACCGGCAACGGAAGGCAATGTCCCAGGCAGTTCAAGAAAGCGATGTAGTCATTACCACGGCCGCAATCCCGGGAAAGAAAGCTCCTGTGCTGATCACCAATGAGATGATTGAGGGCATGAAGCCGGGTACAGTCATTGTTGACCTGGCTGCCGAAACCGGAGGCAACTGTGAAGGAACCGTACCGGGAGAAACCAAGCAGGTAAACGGCGTTTCCATCATGGGCCCGATTAATCTCGCAGCAACCTTACCTCAAGACGCCAGCCAGATGTATGCCAGGAACATCACCGCGTTCTTGCAAAATCTGGTCAAGGATGGAAAACTACAACTTAACCAGGAAGACGAAATTATTCGCGAAACCCTAGTGACCCACGAAGGCAACATAGTGAATTCCCGGGTAAAGGAAGCAATGAAAAATCAGGAATGACACGGCTTATCCTTTAAGAAAGAAGGTGGTTGATGGATATATTCGTAATGAATTTAACAATATTCGTGCTGGCTTTGTTTGTCGGCTTTGAGGTCATCACCAAGGTCCCACCTTTATTGCACACCCCTTTGATGTCCGGAGCCAATGCCATTTCCGGGGTTACCCTGGTTGGCACTTTAGTTACGGCAGGGCAACAGCTAACGATTCTAACTACCATCCTAGGTTTTATTGCCGTGACCATGGCGACAGCAAACGTAGTCGGTGGTTTTCTGGTCACGCATCGAATGCTCGGCATGTTTCGGCGAAAGGATTAAGATGCCTCACGAAGCTGCTCTCACAAAACTTCTTTACCTCCTCGCAGCAATATTATTTATCTTTGGATTAAAGGGGCTATCCCATCCCAAGACTGCGGTGCGAGGAAATCTGTTGGCTTCCCTCGCCATGCTGATTGCCATCGTGGTGACTTTGGCCGACCGGCGCATAGTCAGTTTTAATGTCATCATTATTGGCTTTATTGCCGGGGGCTTGATTGGGGTGTTAATGGCCTACAGGGCACCGATGACCGCCATGCCTCAGGTAGTCGCCATTTTTAACGGCTTTGGCGGCGGTGCATCGGCGTTAGCAGTAGGTGCCGCATTGGAGGAAGCCCTTCGGGGTGAGTGGCTGGAGGAAATTACCATCCAGTTCACTACCTCAGCGGCCCTTGCCGGCTTGATAGGTGCGGTGTCCTTGACAGGGAGTGCCGTAGCCTTTGCCAAGCTGCAAAATCTTATGGACGAGAGACCGATTTTGCTTCCCGGTAGACATTGGATTAACTCTGTATTGGTAATTATCTGCCTGGTTCTCACCGGGTGGTTGATCGTGGGTTATACTCCTTTGCTGTTTGAAGCTTCCGGTGACTATGCGAAAAAACTGGACGAGCAATCCTTGCCGAGTGAACTAAGAAAAGCCTTCTCAGAGAATGGCATCCCTCTTTCGAAAAACGTTCACGTTGCAATCGAAGAGAAGGGCTCCTCTTGGCTGGTTAATGACCAGGGTGATCGAGAGCAGGACATTCTTCGCACCTCCTATGTAGTTCATCTCGAACCGGAGGAAGGCCAACTGACCATCCATTCCCGTTCGGGAATTCCTTTCTGGGCATTAGTCTTCTTTGCCGGCTTGTTGGGAATATTACTTGTTATTCCCATTGGCGGAGCGGATATGCCGGTAGTGGTTTCCTTGCTGAACGCCTACTCGGGCATTGCTGCCGCAGGCCATGGCTGGGTGTTAAACAATAGCGTGCTGATTATCGCCGGTTCCTTAGTTGGAGCAGCCGGGTTTATCTTGACCGCCTTGATGTCCAAGGCGATGAACCGGTCGCTGGCCAATGTGATGTTTGCCGGCGTTGGTTCGGAGGTCGCTTCCAAAGACAGCGAGGACATCTATGCCGGGCGAGTAAAGTCGGCATCGGTCGATGAAGTCGCTATGCTCATGGATGGTGCTCGCCGGGTTGTCGTTGCCCCGGGTTATGGAATGGCAGTCGCTCAAGCACAATATGCCATCCAGGATCTGACAAAGGCCCTCGAAAGCAAAGGGGTGGAGGTTGAGTTCGCCATCCATCCGGTCGCGGGCAGAATGCCCGGACACATGAATGTCCTCCTGGCGGATGCCAATATCCCATATGAACAACTCAAAGAGATGGACGAAATCAATCCCACCTTTCGACAAACCGACATGGTACTAGTGATCGGGGCCAACGACGTTGTCAATCCTTCTGCACGCGAATCCGACCCCTCGATTCCGATTGCCGGTATGCCTATTCTGGATGTGGATCAGGCAAGAACGGTCGTCGTTATCAAACGAAGCTTAAGTCCCGGTTTTGCCGGAATCCCAAATCCACTCTTCGCCGCGGACAATTCCTTGATGCTGTTTGGGGACGCCAAGAAAATGGTCATGGGGCTTACCTCAGCTCTGAAGGAAAATTAGTTGAGTACTGTTCATTTGCACCTTTAGCGCTCCGGGGCATGCCACCCACTTTTTCTGTCCTTTACTTCTTCTCTCCAGACATTTGTTCCAAGGCGAGCATTAAAGCATGGGTTCCTTTCTTTCCCATGCCGTTTGCTTGGACCGCCATGTAAAGCTGGTGAGCCAAGGCCAAACCGGGCATGGACAAGCCCATGCGTTTGGATTCATCCAAGGCGATGCCCATGTCTTTGATGAAGTGCTCGACGAAGAAGCCGGGCTCAAAATTGCGGTCGATGATGCGCGGGCCAAGATTGTTCAGCGACCAGCTCCCGGCGGCTCCGCTTCCTACCGATTGCAATACTGTGGGCAAATCCAATCCGGCTTTGTGGCCATAGATCAATGCTTCGCAAACGCCGATCATGTTGGTGGCAATCAGAATTTGATTTACCATCTTGGTGTGCTGGCCACTGCCGGGGCCGCCCTGATGCACGATGGTTTTTCCCATGATTTCAAACATCGGCTGAACGGCATCCACGGCATCTTTCTCACCGCCTACCATGATGGACAAGCGAGCTTCCTTGGCGCCGACATCGCCCCCGGAAACCGGAGCATCGACACTGCCGACTCCTTTTTCTTTGGCTGCTTCATAAATTTCAACCGCCAGGGATGGTTCGCTGGTGGTCATGTCCACCAAGAGGTTGCCGGATTTCGAGCCGGCCAATGCTCCGTCTGCTCCCAGGAAAACATCGCGGACATCCGGCGGAAAGCCGACAATAGCGAAAATAACGTCCGATTTTTCCGCCACCTCTTTTGGCGAGTCGGCCCATTGCGCTCCTTTGTCCAACAGCGGCTGAGCTTTCTCTTTGGTGCGGGTGAACACCGTCGCTTTATAGCCTTTGTCCATGAGATGTTGACACATCCAACGGCCCATAACGCCGGTTCCCAACCAGCCGATTTTCGTTTTGCTTGGGTCTGCTTTGGTAAATGGCATGCTGAATCCTCATGATTGGAGTTCTCTTGTTTGCCCAGATGTTTTCGAGTTGGTGTGGCGAAAAGGGCCATGTACATTTAGCCGGAACGGCCAAAAGGGTGCTTTGCACTGAATTTATCCGTCCCCTTTTTCGCCATACCAACTCGAGAGCCACCTATAATTTTTGGTAGCGTTTTGATACCTATGGTACGGACCGGGCAATCCACCGGCAAACATTTGCTTTCCAACGGGACAGACTGGAGCACATACATTATCATGAAAGTTCCAACGTTGCGTTCCCCGATCGTTTTGGTTCATGGATTATTGGGATTCAATTACTTCTCGGTCGGCGAGTGGAAATTGGAATATTTTCCCGGCATCCCCAAATTACTTCAGGAATCCGGGAATCGGGTTTATGTTCCTTTTCTCAATCCCACCGGAGGAATTGCGGACCGGGCAAACCAATTGAAACGATACTTAGCTATAAACATTCCCAATGAGCCGGTCCATGTTTTTGCTCATAGTATGGGTGGCTTGGATACAAGATATATGATCAGCCGTTTAGGCATGGAAGAAAACGTTCTTTCGCTGACCACATTGGGAACTCCCCATAAGGGGAGCAGTTTTGCCGATTGGAATGATCAACGATTCGGGAAGGTTATCAACCCGTTATTCGAATTCTGTGGGATCAACGTTCAAGCGTTCCGGGATCTCACAACAGATGCTTGCAAAAAGTTTAACCAAGAGATCCCCGATGCTCCCAAGGTCCGCTATTTTTCCGTGGCGGGAGAGTACCGGGGAACTCGGCTGGAATGGATGCTGAGTTCTTCGGTGATCGAAAAGGAAGAAGGTCCCAATGACGGCTTGGTATCGGTGGAATCGGCGAAGTATGGAGAATCTTCGGAAATTTGGGATGGAGACCATATGCGATTGGTGAATTGGGAGAATGGCTTGTGGCCGGCTTCTTCCAGAGGAAGGGACGTTAAGGATTTGTATGGGGGACTTATTTGTCGATTGCGGGAGGAAGGGTTTTAGGTAGCGGTTCAAGCGTAAGATGGGTCTCCCGGCCCGTCAAAAAAGACATGAACCGAACTTGTGAAAATGGGCGGGCATGGAGAACCGGCCTACCAAATCATTCTTCTCACCCTAAATCCTTCGGAGTATTATGGGACGGCCTTTCGTTCTTGATAATAGGGATAAAGCGAAATCATTTGTATGAGGTGAAAGATGGCGGATTTTTCTCGAAGAGATTTTGTGGCCCAAGGTTTAGCGATGGCGGGTACCTCGGGGCTGTTGCTGATGGCCGATGCAACTCCAACAGAGGCAAGTGGGATTCTTGGCGACTACGGCCAATTTTTGCAGGAGGAGGGACAGGCTGCTGCTCCCAACAATCAGGTGCCGATTCTTGGAAATCACCAACCGGCGAATTGGCGTGTGACTGAGCCCAACATCCTCGGTCCTTATCACCGCACCGGAGCCCCATTCCGGGCCAAGATCACTCCGCCGTTGGAACCCGGAACGGTATTGGTGATATCCGGGCGGGTTTGGGGGAGTAATACCCGACGGCCGCTTGGCAATACAGTTATCGATATTTGGCAGGCAAATGCGGAAGGGCGATACGACAATGATGATCCCCGCAATCCACCGGCAGCAAACGTCTTTAAAAACCGGGCTCGGCTCATTACCGATGAAAATGGCTACTATGAATACGAAACGATTTTTCCCGGACGATACCAGATTGGCCGGAATACTTGGCGGCCGGCTCACATTCATTATCTGGTACGCCATCCCGGATATCGCCAGTTGATTACCCAACTGTATTTTCGGGGCGATCCCCACAACCGAACGGATCGGTTCATTCGCCAATCCTTGATCATCGACCTTCAGGAGCAACGAGGTCCGAACAACAGCACCTACAAGACGGGGACCTTCGATATTGTTTTGGCACCCCAGGCAGGAGACTAATGGCAAGTCGGAATGGTTTGCTAACCCCCCAACAAGGTTTGGCGAACCAGACTGTGAACCTCTTCGAGGTTATCAATGTCCATGAAACCATAGCGATAAGTTTGGGTTGTGACACTCGGCCCAGGACCCTTTCCACCACCTGACCTTCCTCGCTCGGACACCTCAACATCTTCGCGGAAAACCAAATCTCCGACTCCTTTTATAAACCAGGATTTCCGCATATACATCTGGTGAAGCTCATCCGGGCCATAGTTATCTTGGTTGATACCGAACCAGCCTTTTTTCCAGACCATGGCCCGCCGGTTGGTTATAAAATAGCAGCAGTTAGATGCCTTTCGCCAGCCTTGCCAAAGAGCAACCGGGACTGCAATGATTCCTGCCACGAACACACCCACAGAGAACATATAGTAAATCGAATCACCCGAAATGGCTCCAACAATGGCAAGGACGATCGCCACAATAATACCAGCTCCCCCGAAGATTAAAGAATGGATCAGCTGGATCCGAATCGAGGGGATAGTGGACCACAGGACATGCTCTCCGTAGCCAAGTTCTTGTTGGAGTTTTTCCTGCCAGTAGGGAGAAATC
>CAZPPD010000250.1:0-7641 GCA_964588185.1 uncultured Alcaligenaceae bacterium
TTTGGTTCACTCGATACTCATTTATCCAGGGTGGGCCGCCTACGCGGCGACCTTTGGCATTGTTGGATAGCTTTGCCGTAAAATCCCAATTTCTCATTGGCGAAGCACTTGGGACACTAAACAACTCATATCACTCCACCGTCACACTCTTTGCCAAGTTCCGGGGCTTGTCCACATCGCAGCCTCGCAGCAGAGCGATATGATAAGCCAACAATTGCAGTGGAATGGAAGCAACTAATGGCAGAAGGTATTCCGGGCAGCGGGGAACAAAGATCACATCGTCGGCCCGGTCTTTGATCTGTTCCATTTCGTTGGCTCCCTCGCAGGCGAAGGCGATAACCGGTCCGCCGCGGGCTTTGATCTCTTCCAAGTTGCTCATGACCTTGTCAAACACCCCATTGGTTTGGATCAGGAACACCGAGGGCGTGTTCTCATCCACCAAGGCGATGGGACCGTGTTTCATTTCGGCAGCGGGGTAACCTTCCGCGTGGATGTAGCTGATTTCTTTGAGCTTGAGGGCTCCTTCCAAAGCCAGCGGATAGAGGTATTGCCGGCCTAGGTACATGAAGTTGTTGACATGAGCATATTTCTCCGCAAGCTTTTTGATCTGGTCGTGGCATTCAAGAGATTTTCGCACCAATTCCGGTACTTCCCGCAGTTCCTTGATGATCCGCGACCCCGCCAGAAAGGACAAATGGCGAATGCGGCCAAAGTATAAGGCCAGCAGGGTTAATACCATCACCTGGGAGGTAAAGGCTTTGGTACTGGCTACTCCGATCTCGGGGCCGGCATGTAAGTAAACACCGCCATCGGAATCCCGTGCGATGGTACTGCCGACGACATTACAGATAGAAAGCGTGGGGTGCCCTTTTCGCTTGGATTCATGGAGAGCAGCCAGAGTATCGGCCGTATCCCCGGACTGGCTGATGGCAATGACGATGGTATTGCGATCAATGGGCGGATTGCGGTAGCGGAACTCTGAGGCGTACTCCACTTCCACCGGCATGCGAGCGAATTCTTCGAACAGGTATTCGCCAATCAACGCCGCATGATAACTGGTCCCGCAAGCGGTCAGAATCAGCCGCTCGGCCCGTCGCAGTTGTTGCGAGTCCAGATTCAGGCCGCCAAAATGCGCGGTCGCATCCTCTTCTTCCAACCGGCCCCGCATGGCGTTTTCCAAAGAGACGGGTTGCTCGAAAATCTCCTTGAGCATGTAGTGTTCAAAGTCGCCCTTCTCCGCGTCCTCGACTTGCCAGTCAATTTCATGAATGGAAGCCTGAACCTGAACGCTGTCCTGATCCAAAATTTGCCATTCCTTGGGAGTCAAAACACACATCTGTCGTTCTTTCAGGTAAACGACTTTTTCGGTGTTGCCCACCAGAGCAGATGGGTCGCTGGCCAGGAATTGTTCTTCTTGGCCAATTCCCAGAACCAAGGGACTGCCTAAACGAGCTCCGACAATCAAATCCGGATGTTGAGAGCTTATGACCGCCAACCCATAGGTCCCCTTTAACATTACAGTGGCCTTGCGAACCGCTTCCACCAAATCGCCGCTCATATTCAGAGCAATCAACTGGGCGATTATTTCGGTGTCGGTGTCGCTCAGGAACTTAATCCCGGATTGTTCCAATTGACTTCGGAGGATAGTGTAATTCTCGATAACACCGTTATGAACAACGGCAATATGATTGTCGCCGCCGATATGAGGGTGAGCGTTGGCATCGGTGGCCGGACCGTGCGTTGCCCAACGGGTATGACTGATTCCATGGCAGCCGGGAGAGGGCTTGTCCGCCAGGAGTTTGGAAAGCTCCGATATTCGCCCAGCCTTTTTCCGAAGATGAATGTTGTTCCCGGTCAGGGTAGCAATTCCCGCGCTATCGTATCCCCGGTACTCCAACCGGCGTAGTCCTTCCACCAAAATGGGTTCCGCTTCCCGCTTCCCAACATATCCAATAATGCCGCACATCTTTGTTCCCTCCGCTCCTGCGGTGAAAAATCCCTATCTACATATCTTGCGATGTTTTTAGGAAATTTTTGGTCCTGTAATTGGGTTACTTCCGTAAACAAATATTCTTCATTTAACTTCAGGATGGCACCCGGCCAAGCTCAGTTTTGTTCCTACAATCCAGGGGATTTACTAAAGTTCAATGAATCCTTGGGAATAGTGAAAATGGCCAGGGCCGGAAGACTACCTTTCGTCGTCTATTTTCTGATCTAGCTCACAATTCGGCTTCAAGATTACCAAAATCCATGATTTTTTCATGATTCATACATGGGAGGTGATTTTTGGTTCACAGCAATTGGGACTCTTCCCAACAAAAGTTATTGCCGGAGTTGCAATCTTCTATGGATTTCGTGGCCAAACAAGCAAAACGGATCATCGAAACCTACCCGGGATATTTACCCATGTACACCGAAAACGGTCGCTGGAATCGAGAAGGCGAACGCTGGACCCACTGGTGTGAGGGGTTCTTTCCGGGAATTCTCTGGTTGCTCCACATTTACACGGGAGAGGTGGAATGGCGGCAGCAGGCGGAAAAATATTCGCAAGCGTTGGAGCCGCGTAAATTAGATCGGAATGTTCATGACCTTGGCTTTATTTTTGGTTCCACTTATTTTCGCTGGTATCGCCTTTCTCAGGACCCCGAGATTAAGGAAGTTGTTTTAGAGGCTGGGAGAACCTTAGCCTTGCGGCGGCAAAAAGGGGGCTATTTGGCTTCCTTCATCGGGCCCGAATCCCTGTTCATTGACATCATGATGAATGTCCCCATCATCTTGTGGACTGCGAACGAAACTCAGGATGACCAACTAAGAGAGATAGCCCTGGAACACTGCCGTACCACTGCCAAAACCATTGTCCGCTCCGACGGCAGTACGGCTCATGAGGGAATCTTCGATTTGGAGACCGGTGCCTTTTTGCGGGAGAGTACTCATCAAGGCTACAAGGCCGAAAGTGCCTGGTCGCGAGGTCAAGCTTGGGCTCTTTACGGGTATGCCATCATTTCCCGTCTGGCCGGTGAGGATGGAGCTGAGTTTCTGACTATTGCCCGCCGTTGTGGAGACTTTTACTTGGAGAAAGCACCCAACGGGCAAATTCCGCTTTGGGACTTTGATGCACCCGATGACTGCAAGCAACCATTGGACAGTTCCGCTGCCGCCATCGCCGCTAGTGGTTTGTTGGAACTTGGACAATGTTCTATGCCGACGGATGAAAAGGAAAACTATCAGATCCAAGGATTGAAGATCCTGGAAAACCTGTGTTCGGATGATTTTCTCCCTCGCCGGGAGCCGGATTGGGAAGGAATTCTAAAACACGGCGTTTATCATATTCATAAGGGTTTGGGTGTAGATGAATCCGTCGCCTGGGGTGAATTCTTTTTTGTCGAGGCCCTGGTGAAAGCTTCCGGAGTTGATGCCAAGGGTTGGGCCTTGAACAGTTAACAAGAATCCGGTCTGGAAGAGACCGGGATTTATCTGCTGATTCGAAACTTGGATTGGAGGTCTAAATGATTCGCGTTTCTTTGTACAGCTTATTGTTCTTACTCTCATTTACCGGAACAAAAGTATTTGGTCAGTCGCCGACCGGGTTAAAGATCGGAACCAAGGTCAAAAATTTCACTCTAAAGAATCAACAACATAAAGATCGTTCACTTAAAGCACTGCTGAAAAAGGGAAAGTTGGCCATTGTCTTTCACCGGTCGATTCGTTGGTGACCGTTTTGCAAACGCCAACTGGTCCAGTTGCAAAAATCCATCAAAGCCATTGAACAAACCGGCACCCATGTCGTTGCCATTAGTTACGACCCGCAACCTGCCATCGCTAAATTCGCCCAGCGCAATCAAATCACCTATACACTGCTTTCCGACCCCAACAGCGAAGTAATCAAACTATTCGGCATTTATAACGAAAACGCCAATCCAAGAATCAAAGGCATTCCATATCCGGGAACATTCATTCTGGATGAAAAGGGAATCGTGCGGGCCAAGATTTTTCGCGATGGCTATCGTGATCGCCATTCTCCCGAGGAGTTGATTAAAGCTGTGAAATCAATTAAGTGATCTCTATGATTTTTAAACCAAAGTAGATCACAACGGGGCCCGTTTAATTTTGTCCGGCAACAAACCCACCTTCCCCGAAAGTTGCTTAGATCCTTGACGGCGGATTTCCATGGGGGTACCTTCACTCTTACCAATTTGAATTTTTTGTCCTAAGGCTTACCTCCATGGGAAAATCTACCTTCGCCGGAACAATCGTTTTCTTACTCATTCCATTAAGCCTCCCGGCTTCGGAAATAAAATTACCCGAGCCCGCCATACCCGGACTACGGTATTACTATCCACCGAAAAAAGTAAAACCTCGAAGCATTGAGGTAGACGTTTGCGTCTACGGTGGAACCAGCGGCGGGGCAGTAGCTGCCGTTCAAGCAAGACGAATGGGCAAAACCGTTGTTCTTCTGGAGTTCGGAAAACACATCGGTGGACTCACTTCTGGAGGACTTAGCCACACCGACGGCGGCGGTCCCAAGGTTTGCGGTGGGATTGCTCGTGAGTTTTACCTCAAAGCAGGGCAAAGGAATTTCCGGCCTTCCGATGCTGAAGCTTTGTATCGAAAGATGCTAAAAAATGCTGGGGTAAAGGTACACCTCCTGTCCCATCTCAAGGAAGTAAAAAAAGAAGGCAGCCGCATCACCGCCATCATCATGGAAAACGGCCTCGAAGTAAAAGCCAAACAATTCATCGACTGCACCTACGAAGGCGACCTGATGGCCAAGGCAGGGGTGTCCTTTACCTACGGCCGCGAGGCCAACGCCAAATACAGGGAAACCTACAACGGCATTCGCAGGTTAGGAACCGGCGGGCACAACTGGCCCACGAAAGTAGATCCCTATGTCGTTCCGGAAAATCCGGCTAGCGGGCTGCTTCCACGCGTGTTCAAAGACACCGGAAAGCCCGGTGAGGGCGACAAATCCATTCAGGCTTTCTGTTTTCGCATGCGGCTGATCAAGGACAAAGACCGCATCCCTTTTCCAAAGCCGCAGGTATATGACCTGAAGCAATATGAGTTACTGGCCCGGTTGTTTGAATCAGGAGCCAATCCCAATCCCCGTTGGTCCATCGATACCAATAACCACCATCTGTTTGGCGGTGCCTATTTCATTGATTTTGTTGGCGGCAACTACGATTGGCCCGATGGGGATTGGGTTACGCGCGAGAAGATTTTCCAGGACCACGCCAATTATCAGATCGGCGTCATGTATTTTTTGACTCATTCCGACCGCATCCCCAAAAAATGGCAATCGTATTTTAAACAATATGGTTTGCCCCGTGATGAATACCAGGAAACCGGCGGTTGGCCTCATCAGCTCTACATCCGCGAAGGGCGAAGGATGGTCAGTGACTATGTGATGACTCAGCACAATTGCCAAGGCAAAGTGGTGCCCGAAGATTCCATCGGGTTGGCTTCTTACAATATGGACTCCCACCACTGCCAGATGGGTGTGGTTCAAGGCGCCGTGAAAAACGAGGGCAATGTTGAGATCGGAGTACGGCCTTATCCCATTTCTTATCGAGCGATTACTCCGAAAAGGAAGGAATGTACCAACCTGTTGGTCCCGGTTGCCATATCCTCCAGTCATATTGCCTTTGGATCAATCCGCATGGAGCCGGTGTTTATGATTCTCGGCCAAAGTGCCGCTACTGCGGCTTGCATTGCCATCGATGATGGAGTGGAGGTGCAGCGTGTCGACTACAAAAAATTGCGGGAATGCTTAGATAAGGATAATCAGATCTGTGAATATGCCGGCTCTGGAATAAGCCTTGAAAAGCTTGAGGGGATAGTCGTCGATGATAACGCTGCCAAGCGCGCCGGGCCGTGGAAGTCCTCGTCGGTAGTGAATCCTTTTGTTGGCAGTTGCTATTACCATGACGATAACACCCAAGACGGCAAATGTAAGGTACGCTTTGAGGCAAACCTTAAGCTGGGAAAATATGCCGTACACATTTTGTACTCATCCAACAAAAACCGGGCGACAAATGTGCCTGTTAAAGTAATCACTCAAAGCGGCTCAAAGACATTCCAAATAAACCAACGCAAACCTTCAACATTAGAAAAGAAAACCAACCCGATTGGTATTTTCTCCTTCGAAAAGGTTGGAGTAGTGGAAATATCCAATGAAGGAACAGATGGTTTCGTGGTAATTGATGCCGTCCAATTTGTTCGGGTGAAGAAATAACTTATCGTTAATATTCCTCCTTGGTTTTTCAGGTATCCAAAAATGACAAATAGAAATTGCCTTTGTCTCGCCTTGTTCTTTCTGCTCGTGCCCATGATCCCAAGTTATGGCGGCCAACCCGCAGGAACCATGACCACTTTTGCCGGTACAGGGAAAAAAGGTTACAGCGGGGACGGTGGATTGGCCTCAAAAGCCCGGTTGTTTCAGCCCTTTCATTGTGAACTGGATGGGAAAGGAAATCTTTACATTGCCGAAGCCAATAATCATTGGATCCGCAAAGTTAACATTAAAAGCGGCATAATCACCACAGTCGCCGGCTGTGGCAAAAAAGGCTACAGCGGAGACGGCGGTCCGGCCGCCAAGGCGACGTTCAATGAACCGTATGCAGTAGTTGTGGACCGAGAAGACAACCTCTACATCGTCGACCGGCTGAACTCCGCCATCCGCAAAGTGGACGGCAAAACGGGCATCATTTCCACTATCGCCGGGACGGGGAAACGAGGATCCAGCCCCGACGGCATACCGGCAACCAAAGCCAAGCTGGTGGAACCCAACGACTGTTTTCTGGATGGCAAAGGGGGATTACTTATTGCCGATGTGCGTGACTGGAAGATTCGCCGAGTGGATCTGAAAACCGGAATCATCACCACTTTTGCCGGAACCGGGCGTCCCAAAGGGAAAATCAATCGCAGTAAAATCAACCGCAGGGACGGTGGTCCTGCAACCAAAGCCATTATTGTCGGAGCCCGCGCGGTTTGTGTTGACCGGATGGGAAACACCTATATTTGTGAGCGCGAGGGAAATTCCATTCGCAAAGTAAATTCCAAGGGAATCATCGCCACTGTCGCTGGAACCGGGAAGGCAGGCTATAAAGATGGACATGCCGGCAAGGCACTATTCAAAGGCCCCAAAGGAATTCGCTGCGACCGATGGGGCAACATCTATGTCGTGGATACTGAAAACCACGCCATTCGAAAAATAGACATCAAAAAAGAGATTGTTACAACAGTAGCGGGCGGCCAAAAAGGTGGCGGCGGAGATAATGGACCTGCGACCGAAGCAGGTATGGATCGCCCGCATGGTTGTGTTGTGGATGAGAGCGGCAACATATATATTGCCGACAGTAATAATCACCGAGTTCGATTAGTAACTTTCGCAAAATAGTAATTCAAAATATTGATGAGGAATCAAATGCAATATAAGTTTATCTATGCTTTCCTGGTGCTGGCCGGTTTCAACATCTCAGTTGGTGTCGCCCAATATAAACTCGGGCCGGATTCCATGCGGCAAAAGGGCGTCCCACAAGGGAAAGTCACCAAGTATACTTGGAAAAGCAAGATCTTCCCCAATACTGTTCGCGATTACTATGTCTATGTTCCCGCACAATATAATCCTAAGGAACCGGCCTG
>CAZPPD010000251.1:0-7633 GCA_964588185.1 uncultured Alcaligenaceae bacterium
CATCGCGGCTGTATTGTGGGGAATAGATAAATGTTCTTCCCTCGACATGATGACTGACGAGCCTCTTAGTTTCCATCAACCGCAAAAGAGTTTGCACAGTGTTGTAGGCTACCTCTTTTTCACGAGCCAAAATTTCATACACCCCCCGAACACTGGAGGGACCGATCTGCCACAGGACTTTCAGGATTTCCAACTCGGCGGGAGTTGGAGTGGGGGGAATGTTCACGATCAATGGCCTCATTACCTAACAACTAAAATTTTAGGTATTAGAACCTTAGAATCTTTTGGAGTCAAGTGAATCCCGAACAACAATTTTTATCCGCTCGCCTGCAGATTATTACAGGCGGCTCGACCGCAAGAAATGTTTTTTATTGAGGCTTGCTTGGCGACGAAAGTTTGCGGATAATATTTTTCCATTAGGCTCATCAAGAAAATGGAAGGCCAAATTGGGGGGTATCAATTATGTTGTCTTTCGTTGATCGAATCGGTGTAAACCGGCGGACATTCCTGCAAGTCGGGAGCATGGGTGGCTTGTCATTGCCCTTCTTGCTCCAAGCGAAAGCCTTGGGTGCGCAATCCGGCATGGATTTGACCACCAACAAGTCGGTTGTTTTGTTGATGTGTCATGGCGGCCCAAGTCAGATTGAAACTTTTGACCCGAAGATGTCCGCTCCTCAGGAATTCCGCAGCGTAACTGGGGAAGTCCAAACCTCTGTTCCCGGATTGACGTTTGGGGGAACTTTTTCGCGGCTGGCTCAACATGCGCATCGATTGGCGGTGGTCCGTTCTTATCAATCCGGAAGCGGCGGCCATACCATCCATCCGGTGGTCAGCACGTCAAGTTTGAATGCCAACATCGGATCCATTTATTCCCGTGTCATCGGTCCGATTCGAAGAGATGGCATGCCGACAAATGTGGCTATCTTTCCCAATGCGGTTGATGACGATGGCCCCGGTCCCCGTACCAATTTTGGCAGATTTAATTCAACAGGAGATTTGGGGATCACTTATGCTCCCTTTATTCCGGGTGCAGGCGGAAATTTGCAACAGGATATGACCTTGCAGCTGCCTCGGGAACAAATTGAAGATCGCCGCCGCTTGCTAACGGAAATTAACCGTCTCCAACAAAACATTGATTTGGCCCAGGGAGAGTATTCACTGGACGAGTACAATCAGCAAGCACTGGATATTGTCCTGGGCGGGGTTGCCGAAGCGTTCAGTCTGCGGAGAGAAGACCCGCGCCTTGTCGCTCGCTACGACACCAGTCCCTTGGACCGACCGCAAAGCTGGCAGCATAAGAACAACAAGAGAAATTATACCGCCCACGCTCGGTCGTTGGGCAAGCTGATGCTTTTGGCCCGCCGCTTGTGTGAAGCCGGGGTTGGTTTTGTTACGGTTAACACCGAATTTGTCTGGGATATGCATCAGGACGGCAACAACCTCGGGGTTGAAGAAGGACTCGATTATGTCGGCAGGCCTCTGGATGTGGCTGTGGCCGCCTTTATTGAAGATATCGAAGCCCGTGGGTTGAGTGACCGTGTTATCTTGATCATTACGGGTGAGATGGGCCGAACCCCAAGGATTAATCGTCGAGGCGGCCGGGATCACTGGGGCCGTTTGCCCCCCCTCATGGTTTACGGCGGCGGCATGACCCATGGCCAAGTCATTGGTCGCTCAGACCGGACCGGTGGTCAACCGAGTACCACGCCACTAACTGCGAATCACTTAGTTGCGACCATTATGCAATCGATGTTTAATACCACCGCGATTCGGCTACGCAATGATTTACCTTCCAATGTCTCCCGTTTGATTACTGACGGCCATCCCATTCCCGGATTGCTCGGCTAATAAATATTCCAGGGACACGCGATATGCGTGTCCCATCCATTCCTTCTGTACATTGATCATTCCCCGCCCTACTTTTCCCACAGGAATTAGCTATGCGATGCAAATTCTCTTTATCGGCACTTACCCTCGTGTTTTTATGTGGAACTATATTTGCCCTCGACCCTAAAGCAATAACCAATAATAACCGGGAAGACTTTCCCGCTGAGTTTGAAAAATACCACAAGATGTTCAAGCCTCAACCGGGCGAATCGCGCTGGATGGAAATTGAATGGCATTCCAGTATCTGGGAGGCTCGAAAAAAGGCTGCTGCAGAAGGCAAACCGTTGTTATTCTGGGCAGGCAGCGGCGGCGCTCCCCCGGCGGGATGCTGAACTGCAGGTCGTGGAGGCCGTCGGCCTTCTTTGTGGAATGATGAGACCATCAAGCTAATTAAAGAACATTTCGTTGCTGTCGCGGTTCCTACTTGGACTTGCAAAGCCGAAGGACCGGAAGGAGAATTCCTCCGCAAAGCCGGCATCCATAAACATTGGGTGACGTCCAGCGGATATATGAATTGTGTTTCTGCCAGTGGAAAATACCTTGGCAGGAGGGCTTCGGAAAAAGTACTCGAAGAGTTCCGGAAACTTCCGGAAACCGAGCGTAAACCCGGAGCGGTTCGCGTTCCCCAAATAAATCCCTCCGAAGAACTAGTACCTTCTCCGCCACCGGGTGGTTTGGTCCTTAAGGTTCATGCTCGCTTTATGACTTTCGATAAAAATGGAGCCTTGCGCTATGCCAAGGGACCGGACTTTCCCCTCTTGCAAGCCAATCCCAAACGGATGAAGAGTTGGGAGTTATTCTTACACCCCAACACCGAGTACATGTGGGTGAAAAAAGAGGAATGGCAATCCCTGGTCCCGGCCAACCCAAAAGAAGGGCAAAAAAGTAAAATACCTGCAATCCTTGGCGAGCGCATGGCCCGTTTTCATCTGACTCCACGGCGAGCTATCACCAGCGAAGGCGGCATTTTGAGCAAGAGGCAAATCCGAACCGCAAATCTCTCGCTGGAGGTAAAGAAGGTCACGCCGAAGAAAATTCGGTTTCAACTAACCGGATTTATACACACCGGCAGCACCTACCACAAATCCAAAGCAACGACCCCGAACGGGCCCCTTGGTCCGGGCTATGAAACGCCGGTTTACGGAATCCTCGAGTACAACCGAATGAAGAAAGTCTTCGAGCGCTTTGACATTATTTGTCCCGGCCATGTTTGGGGCCGCTGGGGGGATGCCAATAACAACAGCTTACCGGTGGAACGCCCGGGCCGAACACCCTTTGTTTTTGCATTTGAATTGGCAACGGGGGATTCTCCAACCGATCGAATTCCTCCCGGTGGGAATTGCCGGTATATTTCGGAGCAGCGGCAATATTTTTCGGCTTCGGAGTAGAGCCTTTTACTTGGTGGCTGAATTGCCAAAGGGCTGAAGTCAGGCGAGTCCGGCTACTACCTACCATACTAATCATTGTGCTCCGGATGGAAGTTTAGAGCCCGGCTGCCGATGCGGGCGAGAAAGCGCGTTCTTTGGCGCGGAGACAACTCTTGTATGTACCGATTTCGGGTGGCGTTGATCCAGCGGATCGGACGGTCCCGGTAATCGGTGACGACCCGCACGAATACCGGACCCGGATGGCAGAGAGCTCCCCGGATAACCGGCTGGATGTCGTTATTGCTGGTAATTTCCATGTAGTGCACCCCCCACCCTTGAGCTAATGCCGCGTAGTTTAATCGGGCAAGTATCGTTGCTGTCGTCCGCAGATAGGCCGATTCCTGCAGACGTTGCATGTAGTGGTAAGCCTGATCATCCAGGATGAAGAACTTGACGGGCAGACCTTCCCGGGCAGCGGTCGAGATTTCCATGCCGGACATTAACATGCAACCATCGCCGGTAACGGTGAGAATGGGAATGCCGGGATTGACTTTTTGGGCCCCAATCGCCGCCGGGATGGACCAACCCATGGACTGATTATCGGTGGGATTAAAAAAGGTCCGTGGAGCAAACGTTTGAAAGACTTCGGTGGTCCAATATTGGCTGACCGTCACATCGACAAACAATTTGGAATGCGGCGGAGTGCAAGCTCGCAAGCCGCGCAAAAACGCAACCGGGTCGGCACCACAGCGGGCATAGTTTCGTTGTAGAGCATGTTGGTCGGCATTTTTGCGATGTCGAATCATCCCCACCAAACGCTGATTTGCCGGTCGCCGCAAACAATTTTCCCGGGCTAGCAACTGGCTGAGAAACAAACCGGAATCGGCGTTTACACACACTTCAGTCCGCATGATCCGGCCAAGATTCCGTGGATTAGCATCCACATGGATCAGATGCCTGGATTGAGGGATGGAATAAAACCCGGTCGATACCTCGCTGTATTTCACTCCAATAGCCAAGACCACATCCACATGTCGGAAGGTTCTTTCCGCAGCACGGGTTCCTTGCGGACCATAACCCCAACCGACCGAAAGCGGATGATTCTCCGGAAAAGTTCCCTTGCCGGACATGCTGGTTGCCACGGGGGCTTGCAGCATTTCAGCTACCTGGACCAAGGATTGCGAATGATCCATGCACCCCATGCCTGCGTAAATGCCGACCTTGTAGCGCTGATTGGAAAGAACTCCAACGGCTTGGTTGAATGCTTCTTCATTCCAAGGAAGCCCGAGCGGTTCCATGGGTGCGGAATTGAAGCGATGGATTTCAATGAGCAGGTTGTAGGGAATCACCACACCAACCGGTCCGGGTTCTCCAGCCATGGCCAAGCGGAAAGCATGGCGGATGGTGTCCGGAATCTGGGCGACATTTTGCACTTGGAAAGTTTGCTTGGTTACCGGCCGCAGCAGAGCGGCTTGGGGCAGGGCGTGAACTTGAAACGGCCGGGCATGCTCGCCGTTGCCAACATCCCCAACCACACAAACCATGGGGACACTGTCCAGCAACGCTTCGCCAATCCCGGTGAGGGAATTCGTCAAACCAGGACCGGGAACCACGCATATCACTCCGGGTTTGCCTTTGCTGCGGGCGTATCCGTCGGCCATACAAGCAGCGGAGAATTCGTGTGTAACCAATAAATACGGAAGGTGCTTGGACTTGAAAGTATCCCAGAGTTCGTTTTGTTGGGCACCGGGAATGCCGTACACACACTCGGTTCCTTCTGCCAACAAGGTTTCGGTCAAGGCCTGAGCCCCAGTCATCCGGCCGATGACCCAACCCGGCGGAACCGCTCGTCCTCCGGGGAGTAAGCGGGCATCGGCATTCCCCATAGTTGCTACACTAATGCAACCCGCCGTTGCGGCCCCAAGCGCTTGCCGGCGCGTAACTTCGTGGCTCATCCCCGACCTCCTTGCCAAGCTGAGCAATGTATTTTTCCAGGGAGCCGGATATTTCCGGCCTTACCCAATGTATCGGTTGTCCATTGGATTTACTTCAGATGAACCGGGTGGAAAGGTCCTGCTCGTTCTCTCTAAAGCAATAATCATCATTCGGGAAAAGCACTTCGTTCAATAATTTAGTAAAACTCCTCAATTATTGGCTTTTGGCCTTTCTGTAACCCATATTTTCATAACAGTCCATTTCTTGGGATCTATCCGCCCGAGGGCAGGAAATGTTTGTCCATTAATGGTTGTCGAAATTTTGGGATAAAGGGACCAAGTACCTTTAGTGAAAAACTCTCTTCGGACCGTTCCGGCTAGATGTACCTGATCCCTTATTCCCGAAAATTCGACTGTGACAGAACAATAGTTTCCGGTCGAAACCCTGAGGCCTCCACTATGTCGTTACAACTAAAGAATAACGGGCAAACCATCTCCGTCTCCAACATTGTTTTCCGGGTGATAATAATGGTCATTCCGACATTGTTGCTGCTCGGAGCCAGTTTGCGGGCGACCGGACCCGCGGTGTTGGTTTTATGGCTGGGAACCGGCTTCCAGATCTTGGTATGTGTCCTCAGTTTCTTCAGCCCTCAGAGTTGGAATTCATCTGTAGCTCCATCAATCATTACCTTGTATCTGATCGCCTTGTGTTGGTTATGGTTGGGCCAGCCGGAAAACGATTACTACACGAAGATTGCCAAAGGAGCTTTGCTGGTGGTTCCTTTGATTGTTTTTGCATATCAGACTCTCAATGAGTCAGGGGCGCCGGCGATCCGCCGGGCCAGAACTTTGGCCGATCGACTCTCCCACCGTAAGGAATGGCCGAATAACCTAGCGTCGATCCGGACTTTACCGGAAGTCAAAGCACTTCGGGCTGCTCTCAATATTGACGCCTCTCCCGCCTTGGCTTTGTTAACCCATAAAAGGCAGGAAGTGCGGGTGGCGGCATTAGCTGCACTCGAGTTCCGTAAAGAATGGAAGCCCGGGCAGGCGGAGTTGGTGTTGCAAACCGCCCAACGCGCCGAGCAACCCATGCTGCGAGCAGCAGCAGTGTGTGCTTTGGCGAATGTGGATGACCGGGAGTTGGTCGAGCGGGTTGCCCAATTCTTGCATGACCCGGCATCTGAAGTTCGTGCTGCTGCCGTGGAGGCTTTGCTGTGGGATACGGAGAATCGTTGGGGTTGGATTCGCTTTCATGTGCGCCGGTCTCTGGCAGATCCTCTCTTCCAACACGACGGGCCGCTGTGGCATGATGGCCAGCTTCTTACCCAAGAAGCTTTGAACGACTTAACTGCCTGGGCAGCCGAAAAAGGAATCCTTCCCAGCCGCTCCGCATTAACCTTGGGAGCTCATTACAATCGCGCACTTACTGAACGAACCGACAACACCTTGGTCAAAACCTTACGCAAGCAACTGAGCGATCGTTCCACCCCTGCCGTGCTGCGAATTGAATTGGGCCGGGTTCTCCAATATCACGAAGAACTGGACCCGCCAACTTTGCAGACCTTGTTGGAATCGCACAATCCCGCTCCTCTGCGCATGATTGCTATCGAGACCATTTTAGGTTCGGAAAACGAAGGTCCATTGTTCGACGCCGCGGTGACGGCTCTTCGGGACTTGGCGCGGCTGCCAAACCGGGAGATTGCCTTGAATACGGCGACGCTAATTCAAAGGAAGCTTGGTGTCGACTTGGGATTGGGATTAGGCAAGCCCTTGCCGCCCATCCATAGCCGCCAAGCTGCAGAAATAACCCGCAAAGTAATGGTCTGGGCAACTCAAAATGATGATGACGAAGAGAACGTAGAAGATTCTCGGATCGTTGCCCAACGATGGGCATAGCCAATGACAGAAACGGGCCCAAAGGAACCAACCGGGCCCGTCCCATCTTAAGAATTTTACGGAAGCGGCAACACTTCTAAACTCATACCTCCTTTATCATCCGTCCGAACCACCACTGCCTCGGAATTATTTAGCTGATCCAGATGAACAACACCGTGGTAATTCGGCATAACCTGAGCGATCTTGGTTGCGGGCTTTTGCTTGTTATCCAGACGCCGCAAGGCCAACTCGTTAATCTTCTGGTTTTCTTGGAGAAGTTCATAATCAATGCGAACTGTCCAGTAAGGACTGGGCCCAATCGGGAGCCGTTTGTAGTGGCGAGGGGAACGCCACGCATTCACATCATAGACCAGCAAGTTGTACATAGCCGCTTCCAACTCCCCCCCGCCCCAGCGGTGCTCGGCGGGCGGGCTGCATTGCTGTCTACCCTCCGGCAAGAGATGGCACGCGGTAGTACAAACGCCTATATCTTCAGCGCTGGGCGACGCGGGCAGGCCGGGCTGGGCACCACTGCGCTGGCCCTGGCACTAGCCCATAGCCTAACCG
>CAZPPD010000252.1:0-7628 GCA_964588185.1 uncultured Alcaligenaceae bacterium
ACAGTGTGGTTCTGCCGGCCCGTGGTTTAGTATTCGGATATTCTATGAGATCAAAATAATCCATAGACAACTGCTCCGACTAAAAAGGGAGCAACCAACAACAACACGACGAGGAAAACAATTCGAGTGATGGTTGAAAATTGGCGTAAGAAAAGGCTTATCAGGAAACCGACAATCCCGCCGACTCCAGAGGTTATGGCCATCCCGGCAAGGGTGGGATTGGGATCCCTCCAAGCAATCCCCAAACCGAGTAATGCACCTAAGAGAACGGCAATATCCCCGGTTAGAAACTTCCAAAGAACCGATTCTTTTTGTGGCGATTGTATTTGGTTTTGAGTTGAATTAGTCATTATTTTCTCCTTTGTTAATGGTTGTTGTTTGGGCTTCACGGTTTGATTTCATTGCCATCTTCATTTTCTTCCGGACCGTCTCCAACTCTTGCTGATAAGCAGCCCGGATTCCAATATAGGTAGGTTTGTCCTTGGGGTAAAACTCAATCAGCTTTTCCAACAAAATTGCGGCTTCCGCATATTTTTTCATCTGTTTGAACCCGAAGGCACCCACCCACACCATGGCAGGTCCTTGGAAATGATTTTTTTGATTCTTCGAGACTTCGAGCGTTTTTAAGAAAACTGCCATGGCCTGTTTGTCATTGCCTTGTTCCTGAAATTGCATACCCAACTTAAACATGGCCTTAAGAGCACCTATCGCCGCGTCACGATCCTTCTTCGCTTTCTTCTCGGCTGCGCGAGCATTGGCCGCTTCCTCCTTTGCTTTCTTCTTGGCAGCTAATGCCTGATCCCGTTCCTTTTTCACCTCCTCCTGAGCAACTACCGCCGCATTTATCGCGCGAAACGCTCGCACTGCTTGCCAGGTGCTTACTATGGTTCCCAGCAACAGGGCGACCGCAACCAGGGCTGTCGTTGTGAATGCCACCTTGTTTCGCCGGGCAAACTTGCGATAGCGATACCAGGTCGATGGTGGTCTTGCCTCGACTAGTTCGTCATTCAAGAACCGCCGAACGTCTACCTCGAGTGCCCTTGCCGTCTCGTAACGCCGCGTCCGGTCTTTGTCGAGCGCTTTCATCACGATCCAATCCAAGTCCCCGCGAACCAGAGTGGAAAGGGCTCGTGGCTCGGTTTTTCGCTTCGCGGAAACGGTTACCAGAGTCTCTCCTACCAAAGTGCTAAGCCGGTAGCTGGGACGTGGAGGTTCTTCCTCGCGGATAATGCGGCGGATTTCATCGAAAGTCACCTCTTTTAATCGCTCGTTGTCAAATGGAGTTGTTCCGGTCACTAGCTCGTACAGCAGCACTCCCAGCGAATAGACATCACTCCGAGTGTCGACATCCTGCCCACTGATCACCGCCTGCTCGGGACTCATATATAACGGCGTCCCAATCATCTGGGCAAAGCGCGTGTAGATTGTTTTATCGGTGAGCTGTTGCCCGATGGCCTTGGCCACCCCGAAGTCAATGACCTTAACCACCGGCTTGCCGTCATGGAGTGTCACCAGCACATTGGTCGGCTTGATGTCGCGGTGAATGACCCCCTTGGTGTGGGCGTGCTGCACTGCTTGGCAGATATCTCCGAACAACTCCAGTCGTTCGCGCGGCGTAAGTTGATTCAGGTCGCAGTAATCAGTGATAGGCATGCCCTTGACCAGCTCCATGACGAAGTAGGGTCTGCCTGATTCTGTTGCACCGGCATCAAGGACCTTGGCGATGTTGGGGTGGTCCATCAGGGCTAAAGCTTGGCGTTCGGCCTCGAAGCGGGCGATCACTTCGCGGGAGTCCATACCTGGCTTGATGACCTTGAGTGCCACTTTGCGGCGGACAGGATGCTGTTGCTCTGCTACGAAGACCAAGCCCATGCCGCCTTCGCCGATCTGCTCCATCAGCTTGTAGGGGCCAATGACCATTCCGGGTTTTTCAGCGACGCCAAAGTCGACGGTTGCATTATTTCCTTCCGACTCCAGGAAGCCTCCCATTCGCTGAGCATGATCCAGCAACTCTTCGACTTCTTTTCGTAAGGCCTGGTCCTCACCGCAACTTGCTTCAATGTAATCTGCACGGTCGCTTTCGGCGGTGATTTCCAGGGCGTTTAGGAACAGGCTCTGGGCACGATCTTTGGTATCCGTCATGAAACTGCTCTCCAAAAGGGTCGGTTGGCTTCTGTCTGAAATGTAATGCGACACGAACAAGCGAAACCCGCCAAGATTTTCAGGAATTTTTTTTTCGAAATAGGCTGGTGGCTCTTCGGATGTGGGTTGCTCGAACCGCTAAGAAGTCGTCAAAGTTCCGGCACGAGCGTCGCGTTATTATTTCAGATAGGCTTAACCAGGGCTTCCATTCGGCTAAGATTGCTGGGAACCATAAGGATTCCCGGGGGAGTTAGGCGTAACTATTCTTCGCCCGTTTCCGGCGGTAAATTGGTGCTCAACAGCCGTAACGGTTCCGAATTGTCTTCCGTGCGAAATTCAAAATACAAGTCCCAATCCCCGTTGTTGTTGTAGACTTTGGTGATGACCTGATTCCATCCGGATTGCAATTCGGTCCGAACCTTATCCTGGCCGGGTTCGGCGGCTCGGTCGGCTTTATTCTCATGCACCTTGCGGCCATTCAGCCAAACATAAACTCCATCATCGCTGCCGATGCTTAGGGTTACCGTTTGCTTCTTTTCCGATAGAACCCAACAAACGGCGTAACACGTGACGGAAGTTTTCTCCTCAAAGACTTCGGCAAAATTGATCCTGGAAGTATTACTGGATAATGTTTTCCAGGTCGCGGAGTCGTATACCCCTTTGAATGAGGCTTTCCGTTTGATCGCTTGGTCAAGAATTTTCGCGGAATAATTGTGGCGTTCGTCTCGGTGCTTATCCAGTGGCCCGAGTACTAACCAATCATGAACGAAGGAGTTCTTCTTGGTAGCGGCTATGAGATCATTCAGTTTGTTGATTTGCAGCCGGCTCTTTTCTAGCTTCTTCTCCAATTCCTCTTTTTGTTCTTCCAGAGATCTGATTTGATGGCCGGCTTTTTGGGAAATCGTTTCTGCTTTGGCCAGCCTCTCCTGGAAGAATTTGAGTTTCTTATTAGTCTCCGCCCTGATTTTGTTGGCAGCAGTTTGGGCTTCATCGGCATCCTCATTCCTAGAGGCAGGAACTCTATTCTTCACTGCGGTCAGCTTTTCCCAAGATAAATCCATGGCAATCCAGGCAACTGCTGCCGTGGCCAATGAAACCAACAACCCCAGTGCAAGTCCCAGGATAAAAACCAAACCCGACTTTCCTCTCTTAGGCTGGTCCTTTTCAGCCCCGCCAACTTTTTCGGCCATGGATTGCTTACAAGAGGGGCACTTTCCCTTTTTGATTTCGGCTTGGGTAAAAATCAAATTGCAGTGCGGGCATCGCTGCGGACTCATTGGTCATCACTCCGATCTGTTCCCAAAACGGCTTTGCACAGATTAATGGTGTTAAACCTGGTCCATACCTTATAAAATCTTTTTTCACAACACCGACAGCAGGTGCCGAAGCTCATCTTCGACGTTTTCCTCACCGACGGTATCGGCGATGCGTTCGCGCATGAGGTCCCGGTAGCGCCGGCGTAAGCGATGGACGGCAACCTTAACGGCCCCTTCGCTGCGGCCAAGTCGTGCTCCGATGTCGGTATAGGCCGGTGCTTCCCCGCTGAGGACGGGCTTGAGTTCCTCAAACAGCGCGCCGCTCCCTTCCGAGTGGTACTCGCCTTGCAAGGACGCCAGTACCTGATCCAGCAAGGTCAACGCCCATTGGCGTTCGAAATGGCGGTCGGGGGTCTGGTCGTGACTCGGCTCCAGCAGATAACGCGACTCGGCACTCTCACGCTCGAAAGACACGGTCATGTGGCCGCCGCCGCGTTTGAGGGCGTTGGCACGGTCGAAGTCATTGGCGAGAAAATTCTTCAGGGAGGCGAGCAGAAAGGTGCGAAAGCGTCCTCGCTGGGGGCCGGTTTTTTCAACGGCCCGTTTTTCGATGAGTTGGGTAAGAAATCCCTGGGTAAGGTCCTGAGCGTCGTGGGAAGAGTAGCCGCGCCGCCGCACAAATGAGTAGAGGGGATACCAGTACGCCTGACAGAGCTTCGCCAGCGCCGCCTCGGCCTGCGTAGATTCCTCACGCCCCGCATCAAGTACGACAGTCCACAAAGTCGTCGGAAAGCTCT
Source organism: uncultured Alcaligenaceae bacterium (assembly GCA_964588185.1). Classification (GTDB taxonomy): domain Bacteria; phylum Planctomycetota; class Planctomycetia; order Gemmatales; family Gemmataceae; genus CAZPPD01. The sequence goes on from CAZPPD010000252.1 coordinate 4,196, forward strand.
GAAACGATCCAGAAGTCAACTTGGCATTCCTTTCTCGTCTCTTCCCTTCTCTATGTGATCCGGCCTATTATCCTCGACAGGATTCGAACCTGCAACCTTCGGTTCCGAATAACTATTCTCCTGAATGGTTGGTCGAAACATTCCAGCCGACCATCCGAAAGGCTTGGCAACTCACCACGTAATCGTCACTAATCCATTCAAAACGACAAGTTCTCAACAACTAGCGCAGACTCCCGGGATTGAAGACAGTAAGGTAAATTCCACCCTCCTCTGAACATTCGATAAAAGAATCCAGAGACTTTATCACACTAAACTCTACTAGGAGTGGCTGCTACCCAGCAGTTTCAACTAATGGCAGATTTCGTTCCAGCGATTATTATCTTCTGCATTTTAGCTTTGGCGGCCAATCAAATTGGGCACTCTATCCGTCAGTACAGTCTCCCAATGATAAGTGGCTATCTTTTTGTCGGGATGATCGTCGGACCCTTCGCACTAGGCTTACTCACCAAGGAAGCGATTGCTCAACTTCGCTTTGTGGACGAAGTTTCTCTGGCGATCATAGCTTTCGCCGCAGGAAACGAACTCTATTTAAAGGAGCTAAGGAGCCGCCTGCGAAGTATTGCTTATTCAACGGTAGGTCTGGTAGTGGCTACCTTTACTTTCGGGATAATAGCCATGATGGTTTTGGCGGATTATGTCCCTTTCATGAAAGAAATGCCGTGGTCCGGACGTCTCGCGGTGGCCTTGCTCGGGAGTGCAATACTGATTGCACGTTCTCCATCGTCAGCAATCGCGGTGGTGAACGAGCTACGTGCGCGGGGTAGATTCACGCAAACGGTCCTGGGTGTTACCGTGATCATGGATGTGCTGGTTATTCTTCTTTTTGCGATCAATTCTGAAATCGCCGATGCAATTTTTACCGAAGTCAACTTTAACGTAATGTTCATTCTTCTGGTGGTCGGAGAACTTTTAGTCTCTTTTTTGTTCGCCTATGTTGTCTCGTTGATACTGACAGGAATAATGTCGCTGTCGCGTTTTCTTGTGCTGAAGCCGTTTCTTGTGTTGGGACTGGGCTTCGGCGTCTATCGATTATCCGCGTTTATCCGCACTTGGACGCACGAGTATCTGCCTTTCGAAATATTGTTGGAGCCATTGCTTATCTGTATGGTAGCGAGCTTTCTGGTGACCAATCGCAGCCGGCATCGTAACGAACTCACAGCTGTGTTGAACCGAATCGCACAATTCATTTATGTCTTGTTCTTTACACTAACTGGGGCCTCGTTGGCCTTGGATGTAATTGTCATTGTGTGGCCGGTCGCAATCTGTTTATTCGCGATCCGTTTGCTGGGGATCTTTGCAGGAACGTGGATAGGCGGGACTTTGGCCGGGGATCCTGCCTCACACAACCGCGCCGCCTGGATGGCCTACGTGACACAGGCTGGAGTCGGCCTGGGATTGGCGAAAGAGGTCGTTGTTGAGTTCCCCGAAATTGGTCAAAGCTTTGCGGCGATGATGATAGCCGTGATTATCATTAATCAACTGGTTGGGCCCATTCTCTTCAAGCTCGCCATTTTCCGTGTTGGGGAAGCTCATCTTCCCGGACCGGACGGGGAGCCGGATGAACAGCACAGTGCGGTTCTCTTCGGTCTTAATCCTCGTTCTCTCGCATTAGCGACACAGTTAACAAGCCATAATTGGCAAGTGAAGATTGCAACCCTCGCTCCTCCGGAAGAAGATCCTGTGGGGGTCAAAGTTGAGATTTATCACCTGAAGGATTGGACCTACTCGGAGATGCAAAAGTTGGATTTGCATCACACCAAAGCGATTGTTGCACTAAAGATTGACGATGAACAAAATTTCCAAATTTGCCAACTGGCGTATGAGAAGTTCGGCGTTGAAAACATTGTTGTGGAACTACATAATCGCGCTCGCCGCCAACGATTTCGGGAATTGGACGCCCTGATTGTCGAGCCGGAAACGGCAGTAGTCAGCCTGCTCGACCACTTTGTCCGCTCGCCAACAGGAACAACGATGCTATTAGGGATGCAGGAGGGACACGATGTGGTCGACGTGGTGCTCAGCAACACCAATTTAGCTGGACTCGCGGTCCATGAAATTCGCTTGCCTCAAGAAGTTCTAATTCTTGCCATCCACCGAAGTAATGAGACCCTGGTGCCGCGGGGGCAGACTCTGCTTCACATTGGCGACAAGCTCACGATTGCCGGCCCTGATAGCAAGATTCAAGAGGTAATGGTAAGAATGGAATCGTAATCTTTCCTCCCATGTTCATCCAAAACGCCACCAGGAGTACAGTTCTTTTAATAAACAAACCTGCAAATAATGTTCAGCCAGTGGCGAATTTCGTCGGTGATAAAAACTTGATCGGTGACGGCTGCTCCGAATTTAACGGTCGGGCAAACCATCCATTTCGAAGGTGGCCTAAGGTATTATCCCAAGAAAGAACGGGCACATCAAGGCAATGTTCACCCCCTGACCCGTATAGGTCCCAAAGGTTTGGCAGCGGAGGTATAGTTAACTGCATCGAAGCCAAAGAGTTGGCGGATTCTCGAGGTCAATCCCAGGCTGATGGTGTCACCCATGCCGGCGGAAAAATTGCTTGCCTGGGTAAATTAACCGGTTCGAACATCGCCCAAACAACATCTAATGACTGACCCAACCTACCCAGACAAGGTCCCGTTCCACAGGCAACACCATACTGGCCGAAGGAGTAGTCCGGATGTCCCCCGGAGGGTGCAGTCAGGTATCTTCCAACATCAGAGGCAAACCAGCGAGAACCGTAATAGTGGAAGGGGGGATAGCAACAAAATCGCCGGGCCTAAAAACTAATACTAATCGTTATGTTTGTTTGCATCCCCGGTTTGTCCAAGTCTTAGAATTAAGCCAGTTATTGTCTGCATTCTTATTCCATTTGCTGCGATGCCAGGGGGCTAGGCTGGTTGCTCCTGTGGCGGGCTGAACTGCGAGTGCCCCCTTGTGTGTGAGATTCCTTAGACGTTTGGCAATCTTTTTCCATACAAACATAGCGTGGGCATTTTTAGTGCGAGCGGATAAATGTGATTCTTTAAGATATGTTTTTGTTCTTTTACCTAACGCTAACAATAACGCATCGGGGTTGGCTTCAAACAAATCCGCTCCTTTCTCAGGATTTTTTGGCTCTTGAAGGGTGAGCATCAGTTCCTCAAATGGTGAAGAATCAGCAAACGCATTGCAAAGCTGGTCAGGTTTTAGTTCAACAGCTTCGTAAGGTGGAAACCGCACAGCTACTACATAAAGCTTAAATTCAGATACAACTTCCTTTACCAAATCAAATAATTCTTCAGGTAGTGCGTGAAATTGAATCGATATCAGCCATAGAGTTCTCGATCGTTAATTGTATGGGATAAAAGTTGTTGTTAACTGGCCGGGACCAGTT
>CAZPPD010000253.1:0-7626 GCA_964588185.1 uncultured Alcaligenaceae bacterium
TTTTTCCTTTCCACCGCAACAAAGGTAACATTGGTATTCCGGTGGGTAGAAATTTAACTGATTTTCAAGGAATTATTTCTCACACCGAACTCAACCTTGAACCAAAAGAATTAATTCGGGCATGTCGCTTGAAAGCTTGGCACTTCAATCATTTGGTTTCTTTTTCTAAGGAATTCCAAAACTATTCTTGGGCTGAATGTGAATCTCCCTATATCGACTTGCATTACGGATTGGCTCATTACCTGGCGGAACGGCAAAAAAGTTCCAGGACTGTGGCCGAAACTTATCGGAAGAAAAGAAAGCTGGAACGAGAAGTTGGCCCCCTCCGGTTTGTCCCCTTTACCCGGGAATTGGAAATTTTGGACCAGATTCTAAGGTGGAAAAAGGAACAATACATCCGAATCAAATCCATCGACCATTTGTCATCTCCTTGGGCCGGCCCTTTCCTCAAAGACATTGCCCAAACCCAAACGGATAATTTCTCGGGCATGGTTTCCGCCTTATATTGTGGCGAGGAACTCATCGCCGCCCATCTAGGCATGCTATCAAATGGGGTTCTGCATTGTTGGTTTCCGGTTTACAACAATGATTACGCGAAATATTCCCCGGGTTTGATCTTTTGGCTGAGCCTCCTAGAGCACGCCGAAAATTTACAGTTGAAGCGCTTGGATTTCGGGAAAGGTTCGGAACGCTACAAACAGAGTTGGAAGAATGGAGCCAGCAGGATCGCGATAGGCTCTATTGATTGCCGGCCAATCTCGGGAAAAATGCAACGATTCTGGTTTGAAACCACCCAAGGAATTCGCCGCTCTCCTCTCAATCAACCGGCCAAATGGTTGGTCCGCAGTTTCCGCAACGTTTTTCGGCAGGTGCGCAGTTATTTGTAGGCAATCCTGAGAAGGACAACGTTGGGAAATATCCCCGTACTTTCAGGACATTCTTTACGCGTCGCCGCGAAAATGGTGCACCCCGGGAAAAACTGGGAATGGGCCGCTCCTGCAATTTGGAAAATCTCTTTGAAATTTTGAAATTTTAATTCACCACCAAACCATTCCCCAGTAAGCCGCATTTGGCGGTGACCCCGGGCTTTGTTGGATAACAGCTTCGCTGTTAAATCCCAACTTTCTCCTTTGACAATCATTAAAATCATTTCTCAGAAGCCCTCAAATTGACTCCTCCAAGGTTGCCGAAGAACCCAAAACCAGGGACAATACTACTAGAGTTCCATTCAACTAGGCGGGAAATAAGCGAGGTCCAAATGATATCCTTAACTTTCACTCTTTCCCTTTTGATTTTACCAGTCTCTCAAATCCCTGCTGCCAAAGTGAAAATCAATAAAAAGCCGATCTTCGCCACTGCAGCCTGGTACAAAAACAAGAAAGGAAAGGAAGAGGAATTTGTCGGCATCTTATCAAAAGTCAACCGGGGAAAAGGAGTGGTGGGATCCGGGCGGTTCAATCCCTACCGCCTTTCCATGAAGTCCGGCAAAAAATTGGATCAGCGAGAAGTATATATCGGAGACAAGGGCATACTATTGGATCCTTACCTAGGCAAGAAGGTCAAACTTATCGGTAAAAGAGTCGATTGGCGAATTGAAGGACAAGCACACCGGGAAATATGGCCTGCGTATTTGGTTGTTCTAGACAGTAAGCAACAGAAATCCGGCAAAGGCCAAAAGACCGGGGTTTACTCCCAAGCTTATTATAATTTCCTGAGTTCACAACCCGGCCAAAAGCCCATTCAACGAGTGATTCGCCACCCGAAAGAGCTAAAGTCCCTTTCCAAGAAAGCAAATCTTGACCGGCTCCTTAAAGCTTTAAAAGTAAAGAAAATCAATTGGGACAAGCAGATGTTAGTCGTCGTCAGCGCGGGTTCTCGTCCAACTGGCGGCTGGCGAGTTGTGGTCCGGTCCGCAAACGTTAACCAAGGAAAGATGCTCATCAATTACAGCGTAATGGCTCCCAAAGGAATAGTGACTCAGGCGTTTACTCATCCCGCCGCGATCGCCTTGGTGGATCGCTTTGATGGGCCTTTTCAATTCCGTATGCAAAAACTCGGGGGAAGAAAGAAGAGATTCCCACCTTCCATTGACCGGATAAAATAAAGAAAAATGATGTTCGCAGGCACCTTAGTGGAAAAGCCTGCTTTCTGCTGGTGGAGTAACTATGCACATTGATGTCGCATTTGGAAAAGAAACCTTAGGCTTGGAAATTGATCCGGAAAACCTCATTTCCCCCAACCGAACCCCGATGCCGGCGGCAATTGAGGATCCGATGGAAGCAATGCGGCAAGCTTTGGAAAAACCCTACAACTTTCCCGCCCTGCGTCGCGCACTAACTCCGGATGACCAAATAGCCATTGTCGTCGATGAATCCCTGCCCCAACTTCCCCACTTGTTGGAAGCACTTCTGCAATATTTGCTGGACGCCAACATCAAGATGGACGCGGTGACGATGGTTTGTCTTCCCCCCTCGACGTTGCAAACTTGGCTGGATGACCTTCCCGAACAATTCGATGATGCCAAAATTGAAGTCCATAATCCCGATGAACGGAAAAAACTTCGCTACCTGGCTACGACCAAAAATGGCAGAAGAATCTATATCAACCGAACCGTGGTAGATGCCGATCAGTCGATTGTTTTATCCCGCTTGGGCTACAATTCTATCTCCGGTTACTGTGGAGCGGAGTTGGCCATATTTCCAGCTTTGAGCGATGATTCCACGCGGAAATCCATGCAAGGGCAATTAAGTTTAAAACCCCTTGGCCGGAATAGTTTTCAGATCCGCCAAGAAGCAGCCGAAGTGACCTGGTTGTTAGGGGCTCCATTTTTCGTTCAGGTCATTGAGGACAAGGATGCGGAACTGGCGCACATCGTTTGCGGAGTCCAGGAAAGTGTCGACGTCGGCCATAAGTTGTTGGACCAACGCTGGCGAGTGGAAATCGAAGATCCTGCCGACGTGGTTGTTGCCAGCTTAAGCGGAGATCCTTCCCGGCACAGTTTTGCAGAAATGTCCAAAGCTTTAGCCAATGCCGCCCGGGTCGTTCGCCGAAATGGAAGAATCGTGTTGTTGACCGATAGCAATCCCGAAATGGGACCGGCCGCTTCTTTCTTGAAAGATGTCGAGGACGGTGCGGAAGCTCTGCGGGTCATCGCCCGCGAACCGATTCAAGAACGCGAGTCGGCATTCCAATGGGCCAGCGCGGCAGATCAGGCCACCATTTACTTGTACAGTCAAATTCCGGAAGATTCCGCAGAGGATTTGCTAACCATTCCTTTGAAAAAACCACAAGAAACCCAGAAGTTGCTATCCAAGGACCGCACGTGTCTCTTTCTTCCCGATGCCCACAAAATGATGGCGGTCTTGCGGAATGGGAACGGCTCTCCTTAACTGCCATCCCTCTTTTTTTCCAATACAATTTCTTTTCCGGGGACTACATGGATTCGGCTACTCAACAATATCAACAAGCAATCACCGAAGCGGCCCTCTTTAACCTCTCGGAGCGGGGGAAAGTCCTGGCTCAAGGCAAAGATGCAGAATCATTTCTTCAAAATCTATGTACCAACAACCTTAAGGATCTGCAGCCAAATCAAACTTGTGAAGCCTTTCTCACCACCGCAAAGGCCCGGGTGGTTGCCCAGGTCTTCGTCTCCCTTCTAAACCAGGAGCAAGGCCCTTCTTATCTCATAGACACGGTTCCCGGCATGGGAGAAACCGTAATCAAGCATATGGATCATTTCCTGATCAGCGAACAGGTGGAGTTGAGCGATGAATCGCAGAACCTAAGTTTGTTTCACCTCTGCGGCCCTAAAGCAGAATCCTGCTTTGAAAAAATCCAATCACTGCCCTTGGTGTTCCTAAGAGATAACCGTTACCTGCGACTCCCGGGTTGGGACATTTGTTGTCGGGCGGAAGAAAAAGATTCCATCCTAAGTGCTATTGGGATTCCGGAAACGGATTTGGAGGTGTATGAGATCTTACGAGTGGAATCCGGCTTCCCGTTGTTCGGCAAGGATATCGATGAAAATCGGCTGGTTATGGAGGCGGGCCGGACTGACCAGGCGATAAGTTACACCAAAGGGTGCTTTCTGGGCCAGGAACCGATTGTCATGGCTCGGGACCGTGGACACGCAAATCGGACTTTGATGGGATTGGCCGTTGCCGATGGAAAGCAGATAGATTCTGGAAGTAAAGTTTTCCATCAGGGAAAAGAAGTCGGCATAACCACTTCATGCGTTGATTCTCCCCGGTTCGGTACCATTTGCCTTGCTTACATTCATAGAAGCAGTCAAACTCCGGATTTGCCGGTTCAGATTCAAACGGAAGAAAACAGGTTTTCGGCGACCATCCACTCGCTTCCATTTACTCCAAAGCCATAGCCTGCTTTAAAATCAAAGACATAAAAGCCACGCCGTTAAACAGGAAGTGGAGGAATATCGGCGCGGCCAATCCTTGGGTCCGGTGCGCAAGCCACCCCAATGCCAAGCCAAGAAGGAATAATGGGATTGGAGTCGGCCAGGTATGCATCATGGCGAACATGGCGCTGCAAGCATATATGCTTCGGAAACGGATTAACATCTTTCCTTGATTGGTAATTTTTAAGACATATTTGTAAAAGTCGCTTAAGTTTTCTTCTGTTAATTCTCCTTCTTTCTCAGAAAATCGCTCCTTTTGTTCTTTTTTCTTGGTTGTTCCTTTGTCAAAAAACCTAACCAGCATGTTCGGAAACAACCGAAAACCGATCAGTAGGCAGAGCCAAAAAATAGAAATGCCGATTCTATCTTCATAGTGGAGAATAATACCAATAAGAAAAGCACCAAACATAAAAAACTCGACCCGCCAGGCTTCTTGACTGGCCCAGCCTTGAAAGACCCCCCGGAAGATTAACTCCTCCATTACCGGAGCGACAATTAACGCAGTCACTATCAACAAAAGCCATTTTAATAGCGAGGGATTCTGAGAAATCATCTTTTCCAGACCATGTTCCTCGGGCGGCTCATCGGTAATTAGAAGTTGAGTTAATTCAACCCCCAAGTTGACTGCTAAGACCAAGAATACTACCGTTAAAAAAGCCAAGCAGGCTAATAATAATGCTTGCCGTAAATAAGAAGTATGAAAACCGATTTGATAGAGTTTTGTTCCGCTTACAACGCGAAGAAAGTATACGATGGTGATTATTTGAAACGGAAAAGCCAAACAAATGGCGATATACTCATAAACAAACCTATTTTCTTCCGTCGCTTCTCCAAAGAGTCTTTGGGAAAACAGCACAAACGCTACCGGCCATAAGAAAAAAGAAAGAAAGGCAAATACTACGGATTCCCCTTGCCAAGGAATATAGCGGTATCGTTTCGGCGGCAGAAGGGGTTGCTTTTCCCTTTTCAAAGAAAACCATACAATTCCACTAAGAATTGCCGCGAAAAAAGCAACTATTCCCCAAGCCGATAGGTTAATTAATATATCATTAAGGTAATTCATATATAATTAGTATCCAACAATGCAAGCTTGGAAATAACTATGTCTATTCTCGATGAGATTGTAATAAGAAAAAAACAAGAGATAGAAACACGGAAAAAGGAATCACCATTCCACAATATCGAAAAACATCTCTCTCAAGCCCCGCCGGTAAAGGATTTCTTCCAAGCATTAAATCAAACCGGGGAACTCCGAATCATTGCCGAGGTAAAAAAGGCATCGCCATCAGCGGGCATTCTTCGCAAGGATTTTCATCCCCAACAGATTGCCGAAACTTATCAAGCTGCCGGCGCTTCTGCAATTAGTGTCCTGACTGATGAGCCCTTTTTTCAGGGAAAGCTTAGTTATCTTCAGGATATTCGCAAGGTAGTGAACTTGCCGCTATTGCGAAAAGACTTCATCTTGGACTCTTACCAATTAGTAGAGGCGCGTTTAGCTGGTGCCGATGCCATTTTATTGATCGCAGAAATTTTAACCGCAAACCAATTGCAGGAACTGCTCACGCAAACCCATCAGCTTGGAATGCAAGCGCTGGTCGAACTTTACGAACCGGAGAATCTTACTCCGGTGGTTGATGCTGGTGCCCGCATAATCGGCATCAACAATCGCAACTTGCGAACGTTTAAAACCAGCTTGAACCACACCTTGGACCTTGCCCAACAAATACCTTCGGACCGCATTTTGGTTAGCGAAAGCGGGATTCGCACCCGGCAAGATATGCTGACGCTACAACAAGCCGGAGTGAAAGCGGTACTTATCGGGGAAACTTTTATGCGGGCACCGGATATGGGAGCTAAAGTCCGCGAATTATTGGGCCGCCAATAATCTTCGTTAACCCGGACTTTTACTGATGCGAACCACAATGTACGGACCGCTTTGAAAACATTTCCGGAAAAAAGGAGAGCGAAGGATTTCTTGTCGTACAGACTTACTAATACGGCAATCGGAATGGTGGGGCTTTTCATTCAAAATAACAAAATCTACTTTATACTGCTTGCTAAGTTGAAAAAACTCCTGATAATTGGCTTCCCGAAGCAATTGATACATCCGGCTGCAGTCTTTTCTGCGGTCCTCATAATTAACATACGGATGGGAAAATATGCCCCGGATACAAACCACCTTTCGCCCGGCCGGACCAATGCCATATAAACTGGTTTCCGTATCTGACAGGAATACTTGATTCGTTTCGGTATTATGCCGCACCCAATTATATAGTTTTATGAGATGCTGATTCTTATTTGCTGCCAAGGCTGTATCATCGTATAAGTACCGCCCCAGGTAGGTTCTATAGTCTTTTTGTTTGATGAAAATTAGTCCGGCCAGGAAGAGCAAGAATATTGACACATATAGCAGGTTTGATGTCCTTAGTTTTGCCGGCAACACTAATAACCTCTTGGCAAAAAGCCCCCATTCTCCACGAAAAGATCCCAGCAAATTAGAATAGTATACTAGACCCAATCCAAAGAAAATCACCTCACAGATTTTGGCATAGATATGAAAATGAAATGCCGGAACGATTCGTCTCCAGTTCAATTCCTGGGCAATCAAACCATAGCTTAACAAGGCGGCAACCACTGTTGTCAGGGTTACGATCAACTCCAAGAAAATGATGTAGTTTTGGTCTTTTTTACCCTTTCTTAATTTGAACCAACTAAGAAATAAAGCCGCCAAGCCTAACGAAGAAAAAATCAATCGAGGCTCTACCCATAAATCCCATAGTCCTTGGCCCCCAATCGCAGCAAATGAGGAAGGGATTAGATTGACCGTTTTCCCCCGGTAGATGAACAAGAGCGGCCAAAGAAAAGGCAAGGAAACCAGGAAAGAAGTGAGGCCAATAACGCCTAGCCGTTTTATTTCTTCGGAAATTGGATTGCGAAATGAACGCCGGAAAGCCAGTATCGAAAAGCACAATGCCAGGATTAATGCCGGTGCAGAATGACTCAAAAAGGTTAATCCCAACAAGAATCCGGTAACTAGATCTTTTTTCCAGGAATACTTTTGTAGTCCTTTGAAATAAACAAACAGGGTAAGGAAAAATAATCCTTGGGTAAATTCACAGGGAAATAACCACGGAGAGTAGGTTGCATAAAACCAGGAGGCATATTCAAAGTTATTGAGGAACAAATAGGCAGTTAGACTAGCCAAAGCCGTC
>CAZPPD010000254.1:0-7619 GCA_964588185.1 uncultured Alcaligenaceae bacterium
TATGAGGGGAAGGCAGTTAAGAGATCCGACTGTTGAAGATGGGTTAAACGATTTGGCAATTAACCACTGAAAACACTGGGGACATAGAGAATCGGAAATATTTTCAAACGCGGAAATATTACGGTGGTTATTCTCACCGGATTTAATTTTTTGGGTTTGTAACGGATTTTAATTTTACCGGGATATACCTGCCCCGGTTTTCTCGGGCAAGGTATTGCAGAGGAGTGTCTTCAGTGAAGGTTGGTTGAGTAGTAAATTCGACCGCATGAATAATGGCGTTTCCTGCATTTCGCGTGGTTATGTCGCGGACATAAGGAAAGGTTAAGTCATCCGCATCGGTAATAAAAAAGATGAGTTCCGGACGCAGCGACAATGCCAACGGCAAAGCCACGGAATGGTGGGTTGCCCCTGATGGGAAAAGTTGGGTAAGTTTATCGGCTACTCGGTTTTTGTTTACCGTAGTAGCTGGAATCCATCCGGGTTGACCGGGCAACAACGGATGAACGCGGGAATGATAAACAAGTATCTGAAAAAAAGTATTCTCCCCTAAGCCGTGCAAATGAGCCAGCAATTCCCCGCAAGCAGCGGTAAAAGCTCCCGATTGCCCCATGCTGGAAGAAGCATCCAGGACATAGACTATTTTGGTTGCTTTGCAGTCGACTCCAAAAAAAGAACGGGATGGGTTTCTTTTTCGTGGACTTGGTCCGCTATCTTTGGGCTCGGTCTGGGAAGTCTGGGGCTTAGTTTGCTTGGCTATTATGATGGTTTCTTTGGGATGCTGGTCCGGTAATTTTGGGTTTTCCTGGACCACCGATTTTGGAGAGACAAAATACACATATTCCGCCACAGTGGTATCGGTATCGATTGCCGAATTTAATCCCCTATGTTTCCCAATGGATTGGAACCCCGAAACGGAAACCAGACCCAAACACCAAATAATTACCAAATGGAATAACACAGAAAGGCAGAAAGCGATCCACCAATTCCTTGGAATGCGGTGGGATATTTCCTGGTTTACCATGTTTCCCTTCAAGTCCCTATCCTCTCCGGACGATATAGCTTATATCTCTCACGGGATGATTTATGCTCCACTGATGGGGCAGGATGCCCAGAACTACATTGATTCAGCGTCCCGTGTTGTGATGACCAGCCTGAGGGAAGCGGTGGTGCGTTCTCGCGCCACCGCTGTTTTCATTTTGCATTGCTCAAGCCGTGAATAATCTCCCTATACCCAGAAGGATGAATTGGAAAACCCCAAATTGGGTGTCTCACAGGATTTTGGGATTCATCAGATATTTTGGGTGCAATAGTGCCATGCTCGCCCTTACGAATTGCTATGTACTTGAGAATCTAAAAATTCAGTGGCCCCGAATTTAATGCCACAAGTTAAATATTCCTTCATCGCTGGTGAAAATCATCTCCCCATGGAGTACGCCCTTAGTAGCGATCAGGTCGTCTCCTAGATGGCGCACCTCATTTAGTGGCCCTCGAAGTACGGTAACCTCCAAACAATGCCGCTCACCTAAATGAACGTGAAGTGTCGACACCACCAATTCATGATGATGGTGTTGTTTGTCGATAAGGCGGGCGGCCAACTCTCGGGCATGGTGATCATAAACAATCGTGACTACCGCGACCTGTTCTCCGGAAGCTTGGCTGGAGTGTTCCCGCACCAACCGATCCCGGATCAAATCCCGGATCGCTTCACTGCGGGTAGCGTAACCTTTCGCCTCCAAGTATTTATCGAACGCATCCAAAAGGCTGTCTTCCAAGGAAATACTGATGCGTGTTAAATCCGCCATTACTACCTCGAGAAATTAAGTTTGGAATACCATCCTATTTTTTCTACCGGTGAAATGCTTTTCCACTAAAAAAACATCTCAGAATTTAACTATTATAAGAAAAAGTGAATTTGCGTCTTTGGGAACTGACTAGGAAAGGATATGTTTTGAGAAAAGTAATACTGATTGGGATGGGATATATGCGGTCTAATCAGGAGGCAGATGTGTGAAATAATTCGCCAACTGGAAGAGGTTTATCCGAAAGCGGGATCCGAAATTCCTGTGTACCGGCAGGCAGGGTGATCCGTTTCGATCCATTTCTGGAAGTAATAATCAGACCGATCCTATATTGAGTGGCTTCTGGAAATATAATAGACAGCCCTGTGGAGGATGGATTACATTTCACGTTTAGTTTTACTCGCAAAAACCAATCGGAAATTTCCTCCAGGGTTGCTTTCCATGTGGTACTCAGATCCAGATTATCAATCAGCTTTTGCAGGGCATCAACATGGATATCCGGATGATTCATAAGCACGCATTGTTCACCATTCTGAATGGCCTTAATTATATCGGGCAAGACTATATCATAGTGATGGGCATCAGGTTTCATACCGGCGTCCAGGCTGAAATGAGTTCGTGGCAATATTAAACAACTGCTCTGGGGTATATTATTGCTTATAACAATTGCTTGGTGGGGATAATGATTAAGACAACCGAGAATCTCTCCGTATGCCAAGTTGTTTTCTATAGCCCATTCCATTTGCGTGGAGCCAAGATAACCGGGTGACCCGGAACCCCCATGAGCACTATAGCCTCGGGGTTCAATGCCAAGCTGGTTTCGGAAAAAACGAACTTCGCGATTGGAAAATTGCTTCCCATTACCTGCCATAGTATGGAGGGCGACTTCATGGCCGGCATTGGCCACTTGGTTTGCTTGTCTGGGTGAGGTTTCCAGGAAACGGCGAAAAACATTGCCTTTGCGGAGATCCCGTTGCAGATCGGATGGTTTACTGGTTTTTAACAGCCAAAACCAAGTCGATTTTACTTTTCTCCGGTTGTAAAATTCCAACAAAGAATTCACCGCTCGGTCTGTTATAATTCGGTCATAATCATGACGAACAGTAAAGGCTGATTGGTATGGGTAAGGCCAACTATCAGTTCGAATAATTGTTTTGCCGTTTTCTGTAAACAGGTTGGAACTGTATTGCAATAACCAGGCTTCAACACTCTTGGTGGAATGACTCTTAGCCATATTATAATAGCCGGCAAGCTTAAACGGAGGCATACTGTGGTTTTGGACAATTACGTCAAGTAAAGGAATTCCCAGTATAATGTGTCTCTCTAAACGCAATCCTACACATTCAAATTTACTATCACTATTCTTAATAAATAATATTGGTTCTCCTCGGTTTGTTGATGGGAAATATTGGTAAGGAATAGTTTGGTTATTCCAAAGTGGGTTTGAACTAATATAAAGCCCGGGTTGAGATATTCTTCTGGCTTTCCGAGGTATTTTGCGAACATTGGCCTGTTTGTAGCCCAAGACTCCAAGAACCGCTTTTTCACGATCGTAAACATTAAGTTGCTTACTCTCACCCGTTATGCATTCAATATGGAGCTTGTCCGCAACCGATTTGGATATGGTCCCTTCAAAAACGAATGGTGATTCCTCAAATTCCTCATTCCATTGAACCATGCGGGATACAAACCCAAATTTGGTTTCGCCGCAAGAATCTTCGATGGGTGCTGTTGCAATTATATATCCATGTTTCCGCAATATGGCATCAAATGCTTTGCTAAAATAATAACCCTGTTGTCTTTCTTGGATATCCAGAATTTGTGCGTGATTGGGATGGAAGATGTACATGGGGAAGCCGTTGGGTGAATTTGATTTTAGGAGGCGAGTCGCTCGGGGGTTTTAATTTCTTCGCTGACTGAACCCAAAGCATCTTTTTCATATTGCCGAACCACTTCTTGAGGAGGACCGTCAGCTAGAATCTTTCCCCCGGAAACGTAGACGGCTCGGCTACAATGATCCAGTACCATTCCCAAGCTATGAGTGACGATTACTTGGGCGGAAGCTTGCCGAAGAAGATTCTCCAAAACGTTCGTCGATTTTTGCTGGAAGGATAAATCTCCAACGCTAAATACTTCATCGATTAAAATTATTTCCGGTTCCAATGCCATAAGAATCGAAAAGCTGACCCTGCTTATCATACCTGAGGAATAATATTTCATAGGGGCATATATATGGTCCCCAATATCGGCAAACTCAATGATCTTGGGAATCAATGCCTCGATTTCGGCCAAGGTCATCCCCATCATCAAGCCATTTAAGCGGATATTATCTAATCCGTTCAAAGTAGTATTAAATCCGGTTCCTAAGGATAACAAAACAGAGAGTCGTCCATTGGTTCGAACTATCCCGGTATCCGGAGAATAGATCCCACTCATCGTACGCAATAAAGTGCTTTTGCCGCTGCCATTGGGACCTATGATTCCCACTATTTCTTTATCGCGAATCGTTAGATTTACTTTGTCCAGAGCAATAAATACTTCTTTTTGATAAGATCGGGTAAAAAATCGTTTCCACCATTGGAAAACTACATCCCGGGTTTCCTTAATCTTTTGATAAGATAAGGGAAAGTGAATGCTGACATCCTGCAAATCGATACGAACCTTATCCATGGCTTAAAAAACCTTTGTGAACTGACTTTTTACGCGGTGATGGTACCAATGGGCTCCAATAAATAAGGAAATAACAAACGTGATCATAAATGCTATGTGATAAGATTTTGGAGTTACGCAACTTTCTCCCAAAGCTTCTCCCAGGATACTCCATTGGAACAGCGAAAATAAACATGCCACCGGATTGAAGAATAAATAGTCCCGAAGTCTTTGCGGAAAGAAACTGGAAAGATAAATGACCGGCGAAAAATACATGAGTATGCGAATTCCAATGGAACTGAGTTTTTGTAAATCCCGAAGAAATACTCCCGCGGTAGCTGCCAGAACGCATAAACTCCAAGAGAACATTGCCAGCAGTAATATCAAAAAGGGATAGGCAATGATTTGATATCCGATCTGCGGTTGGAAATAGAAAAAGAACAGAACATATACTAAAAGACCCCATAACGAGCTGCGCATAAAGCGAAGGAATTGGACCCCAATAAACACGATCGGTTCAATCGGTATCTGCTTGAGGATCGTTTCGTTATCCGTAATGATGGATGCGGAGGTGCCCGAACGTTGAATTAAGTTGTAATGAACCAAACCCAGCATTATATACAGAAATGGGCTAACGGAGCTTCCTAAACCACTGCGGAAAATAACGACTACCAAGAAGTAGTAAATCAGCATATTGGAAAGCGGTTCCAGGAATCGCCAAAAACTACCCAGCCAGGTTTTAAAGAGTTCATTAAAATCTTTGCTGTGAGCGGTCCAGAAGATCAGCGATTTATATTTCCGGAGTGTGGAAAAGTCATAGGCTATTTTTCCCAGTATGTTCCTATACCCTTCCGCCGGTTGCAGAGGCAAATTACTTGCCAATGGATTCCCTCCCTTTATTTCCGCTCATTTCAAGTTCCATGCGAGATGGTTAACTTTTCCTCACGCCAACATCAATATGAGCTTTTTTGAATTTCTTCATGAATCCTTTTGGCTGGTAGTAATATTCTTTGCTCCCAAAAGTCGAAAAGAATTTGAGCAACTCTCCTAATGAAGGTAAGCGAACATCTTTCATCGTTTTCCGGGTGCCATAACTGCGGATAATTTGATCGGTCAGGGACCAGGGAAGAAAATGGATCAAAGGTAGTTTGGAAAAGGGTTCGCGGTAGGTCCAAAAATGAGGAGTATGAATAAGAATCCAGCCATTTTTCTTAGTGGCCCGCCAAGCGTTAAAACAAGCCTGCTTTAACAGTTCCTTGGTTTGCAGAAAGTTAAGCATATTCCACAAAATAGTGATATCGTACTCTTCCACAAAATCCAGATTTAGAATATCACAGGAATCAAAGGTTAAATTATTCATGCTTAGTTTTTGGCAGGTTGCTTGACCCGCAGTATAAAACCGGTCAGAAACATCAACACCTCGCACAGTACCATTCCGGAAATGGCCTGCCAGGTAAACCGATAATCCGCCGTAACCACAGCCGACATCAACAATTGATGGAGATTGGTCTTTATCGAAGAGGTTTGTAAAATTCTCCGGCATACAACCAAAGATCGCTGAAAACCGCATTGGAATTTGAAAGGAGTTAAAGTTTGCAATTACCTCAGCAGTTTCCAGCGGAGTGTTTGGATCGTTTTCATTATACCAGTGTATTATCTCTTCTTTTTGCCGGGAAAAAACCTGAAATAGATACTCTTTATCTGCGTTAGAAAATAAATACGGATCTAATTCATCCCAAAGAACACCTTCATTATTCTGAGTAATAGTATTGCTCATTTGTTCCTCTATCCATTTTTATGAGTAAACAATGATTACCCGGCTGCACGATAAGAATTTTCCGAGGAGCTAAAACTATGTATATTTTTTCCAGTCGCGTCGATCGGGAGACATTTTGCCATATCAAAACCGGAATATAACCTTACCAAGCGTGAAGCATAATTTGACCAGTTATCTTTCCGGATGAACTCAAAACAATTGGATTTTTTCTGTTGGATTTCTTCTTCTGTCAGAGAGGAGATGATATTTCCAATACCGGAAGGGGTAATGGGTGAGGGCACCAGCCATCCGGTATTATCCTGGTTGATTATTCCGGACATTTCCGGGAAATCCGAAGCCAAAATAGGAACTCCCGCCGCCGGATACTCCCATAATTTGTTAGGAGAGCAAAACCAATGGTTCATACATACATTTTCATAGAGAATAGTGCCAACAGTCGCCCCGCTTGTCCAACGAAGCAGTTCTGCTTGAGGAACAAAGGGAATGAATCGCACTTTAGTTTGGACTTCAGGAAGAAGAGCCTTATATATTTTTCGCAGTTCCTCTTCAAAATATCCTTTGCCCATCATCACCAGAGCCCAGCCATCCGGAAGGAAATTTGCCGACCGAACCAAGGCTTTCAGCCCACGCCCTGCTGCAAAACCACCCTGAAACAAGAGGACTTTGGTTTCCGGAGAAAGATTTGCCTTATGATGGAGTCTGCCATCATAAGAGGGCAATCCCTCTTTCATGGGCAAGGTGGCGTTTCGGATAACCACCGCTTTAGGGAAAGCGGGATAACGTTGGTTTAAATAATCCGCGATAGAGTCATTAACCGTAATAAATCCATCGATATATTTTGCCAGATTCCGTTGGCGAAAATGGGATTTAATCCTATTAAATTTGGAAATCCCATGTTGGTGTTCGGCAATTTCATGACTGTCGTAAACTACTTTGCATGGAATCCTTTTCTTACATTTCGCTCCTACCGGGAGGGTATGAACATCATGGCAATGGACAATATCCGGTCTAAGAGAAACAATTTCCCTGGTAAACGCATTGATTATAAGGGCGAGTTTGATGCGGCGGCGTATGAATGTAAATATTTGATTAAAAGCCTGTTTGATTATAGATTTTGATTTGGAATTCTTGAGATGCCTATTCATTAGAAATGCACCAATAAAAACATGATCCATTAAGAGAATCTTTGCCAATAAGGATATGTTTAATCCGGCTATCCACACACAAGTTAATACTATCCCAAGTAATCCCAAGAAAATTATCAATCCTTTCAGGATCTTCCTATAATCCATGTGCACCAATATCTCAGAGTTCCCCAGGAGGATCATGTCGGATCAATTGGGAAGCGTTTTATCTAAACGTACCCGGCCAGGAAGCACCTATAGAACATAAAT
>CAZPPD010000255.1:0-7593 GCA_964588185.1 uncultured Alcaligenaceae bacterium
GTGGGAGTCGGCTCTTTTGACGACACCGGCATGTGGGACGATATTGAGCTGCGTGGCATAAGGATTACCGGAAAGGCGAAAGGTGGAGAGAAATAACAAGTGGTTTGAATTGGATTAAATTCTCCAGGATGGACATTGTGGAAATAAACAAGGTAGTTTCCCAAGATTGCATTCTTGGGCTAAAAACAATCTCAGAAAACAAGGTGGATCTGGTGTTTGCCGATCCACTTTACAATATCGGCTACCATTACGTCGTTTACCATGATCGCAAGGAGGCGGATCAATATTTGGACTGGAGCCGCAAATGGGGAGCCCAAATCCACCGGGTGTTAAAACCCAACGGCACTTTTTGGTTGGCTATCGGAGATGAATTCGCTGCGGATCTCAAAGTTTTGTTTCAACGCGAGGTGGGCTTCCACTGCCGGAGTTGGGTTGTTTGGTACTACACCTTTGGAGTTAACTGCACCAAGAATTTCAGCCGCAGCCACACGCACCTTTTTCAGTTCGTAAAGGACAGCAAGGATTTCACCTTTAATGATGAGGAAATCCGAGTCCCTTCGGCCCGCCAGTTGGTCTATGCCGACAGCCGGGCCAATCCCAAGGGCCGGCTTCCGGATAACACTTGGATCTTACGCCCTCAAGATGTTCCCGATGGATTTCAATCGGATCAGGACACTTGGTTTTTCCCGAGGGTTTGCGGCACCTTCAAGGAAAGGACCGGTTGGCACGGCTGCCAGATGCCGGAGCAGTTGTTGGGTAGGATCATCAAGGTTTCTTCCAATCCCGGTGAGTTGGTACTGGATCCTTTTGCCGGCAGCGGCAGCACATTGGTGGTTGCCAAGAAATTGGGGCGAAGCTGGCTGGGGTTTGACATCTCCAAGGAATACGTGAAGGAAGTTCGCAACCGCTTGCAAAAAACCCAAGTTGGTCAGGCCCTGGAAGGTGCACCGGAGCCGACCCTAAGTGCCCCGGCCACGCCGGCACAGGTTGTGGTTCGAAAAAGAAGGAAGAAAACTGATCCGAAGAGCAGCGATCAAAATCATTTATTTTGATGCTTGGGTAAGGATATGAACCGTTTTCTCAAAGGTGTTGCTCAAGCCATTTTGGAAACCTTCCCTACTCCGGAACCGGTTCTCGAGGTCGGATCTTTCCAAGTTCCTGGTCAAAGCGAACTGGCAGACTTACGTCCCTTCTTCCCGAATAAAGAATATCTCGGGATTGATATCCGTCCCGGACCCGGTGTGGACTTGGTTGCCGGTGTGGAATCCTTGCCTTTCGCCGACCATTCGATCGGAACGGTTTTGGCGATGAGTACCTTCGAACATGTGCAACGATTTTGGCGCGGGTTTGAAGAAATCCGCCGGGTCCTGGACCCAAAGGGTTTATTCCTGGTTTCTTGTCCCTTCCATGTTCGCATTCACAATCATCCAAATGACTACTGGCGGTTTACTCCCGAAGCTATGGAAATATTATTGTCCGATTATCCGCAGAAAATCATCGGCTGGCATGGACCCAATGAGAACCCGGAAAATGTTTGGGCTGTTGCCTTCGGGGAATCTTATCCGCTGTTACAAAAGGACCAATATGAACAGTATCAAAGCCGGCTCAGGAAATATGCCCGCCAACCCATCTCCTGGAAACGAAAGTTACGCTATCGGCTGTTTGATATGCTGGACCGAAGGCGGGTGTGTGCCCCAATATTAGAAATCGAGAATTGGGAATCCACTTGCCGGGGAATTCTCCAGGAATAATGATACTTAGTCATTCATCTCCTCTCCCGAATAAAATAATAATAGGTCGGGTCTTCCGGCCCGGCCGGATTGGGCGAGCCTGGAGACTCGTTCTACAACTGATCGTACAGTTTAGTGCACCTTTCTAAATTCGGGAGATCCTCTTGAAAACTCCTGTGGTTAAAATTGCCGGCGACGGAATCGGCCCCGAAGTAATGTCCGCCACCGAACAGATCATCCAAGCCGCCGGCGGACAGATCGATTGGATTGAAGCCCATGCGGGTTTGGGAGCCATGGAAAAGTATGGCACTCCCCTACCGGAAGATACCCTGAATCTAATTCGTCAACATCGGGTGGCAATCAAAGGTCCTTGCACCACTCCCATCGGCAAAGGATTTAGCTCCATCAATGTCCGGTTGCGAAAAGAGTTGGACCTGTATGCCAGCGTCCGTCCGGTAAGAACGCTGCCCGGAATCGATCTCCCTTATGACCACGTGGACCTAACCGTTGTCCGGGAAAATACCGAGGGGCTTTATTCCGGGATGGAGCACAAGGTCGTGCCCGGCGTCATTGAAAGTCTTCGTCTAATCACTCACCGCGCCGCCGAGCGGATTGTCCGCTTCGCATTTGAACTTGCCCGTTACCAAGGCCGCAATCAAGTTACCTTCTGCCATAAAGCGGATGTTCTGCCCCTCAGTGATGGATTATTTCTGTCCACTGCAAGAGCGGTGGCCGATGATTATCCGTTCCTGGGATTTGAAGAGATAAACGTTGATTTCTTATGCCTGCAGTTGGCCCTGGACCCCACCAGATTTCAGGTGTTGGTTATGGAAAACCTATTTGGGGATCTAATCAGCGATTTGTGCGCTGGCTTGGTCGGCGGCCTGGGCCTTGTCCCAGGAGCCAATATCGGCAAGAAATACGCAGTCTTCGAGGCTGTCCATGGTTCGGCTCCGGATATTGCCGGCAAAGGATTGGCCAATCCCATTGCACTTATTCGGTCGTCGGTTTTGCTGTTGGAACATATTGGGCAACGAGAGGTGGGCCGGCGTATTGAAGAGTCCGTCAAGAAAACTCTCCAGGCAAAAGTGGGTTTGACAAAGGACCTCGGGGGCGAAGGCAACACCAAAACTTTGACAGAAGAATTAATCAAGAATCTGTAGGTGAACAATGGCTTTACGAGTAACCCTGGTTCAAGGCTGCGGCATTGGCAACGATCAGGTGCCCGCAGTGCAAAAGATTTTACAAGCCGCAGGAGCCCGCATCGAATGGGAAGAACATTCGGCGGGGTTAGCTGCAGAAGAAAAACACAAGGATGCACTTCCCCTAGAAATGTTGGATTCCATCCACGCCAATAAGCTGGCTTTGAAAACAAAGCTTTTGGTTCCCCCTGGAATTCCCAAGCGGAATTATAATCTGGAATTGCGGAAAGCATTGGGATTGTTTGCGTCGGTTCGGCCTTTGAAGAACATCCAGGGATTGACCGCCCGCTTTCAGGATGTGGATATTCTCGTTATCCGAGAGTTGACCGAGGATTTATACACGTCTATCGAACATGAGATTGTTCCCGGTGTGGTCCAAAGCTTCAAAGTCGTCACTGAGCAAGCATCCCGGCGGTTTTTTGAGTTTGCGTTTGCTTACGCCGATAAAGCCGGGCGAAAAAAAATCCACTGTGTCCACAAAGCCAATATTTTGAAACAAGCGGATGGATTGTTCTTGCAAGCTTTCCGGGCCACTGCTGAAAAGTATCCCAATATTGAGATCAAAGAAATCATTGTCGATAACTGTTGCATGCAAATGGTCTCCAAGCCGAAGCAATTCGATGTCATGGTCATGGGCAATTTATACGGTGACATTGTTAGCGATTTAGGAGCCGGTTTGGTCGGCGGCATCAGCGCCACAGCGGGGATCAACTTTGGCAAAGACGTTTCCATTTATGAGACTTTCCATGGCGGCAGCCGCGAGAGTATTGGTGAGAATCGGGCGAATCCACTTCCCTTGTTGTTGCCGGCCATTGATTTGTTGGCGGACCACAGTCAACAAGAGATCGCAAATCGCATCCTCAATGCGGTAGAAAAGGTGCTTACCGAAAAGAAAACTTTACCGGGTGATTTGGGAGGAACAGCGACCACAACACAAGTTGCCGATGCCATCATTGGGAAATTGGACTAATCCGGAATCAAAGAATACAATCGGAAATTCATGAGTTTGCGGAAGAGTTAATGTCATCCCTTTCTTGATTGAGGAAAGTGAGCATGTCCGAAGAACAGTTAAACATTCGTTTGGGTGTGGACATCGGCGGAAATGATATCAAGTTTGGGGCAACCAATTTTGAGGGAGACAAAATTCTCCTTCCGAATCTAGTCAAACGGCCCAGCCTATCCAAAGATGGACCCCAACAAACCATCGGCCAAATCCTAGATGGAACCCAAGAAGTTCTTGAAAAGTTGAAGTGCAATTGGTCGGCGGTCTCCGACATCGCCGTTACTGTCCCCTGCCCTTGCACCGCCGACGGTGTCATCATCGAAGCGACCAACCTTGGAACTCCGGAGACCAAATCCCTGTGGCAAGTGCCTTTTGGCGAACATCTTGCCGAAGCGGTCAAGAAATCCTCCGGCGTGGAGGTTCCGGTATTTGCTTGCAACGACGCCAATGCTGCCGGCCAGGATGATGATTTTGAGCGTTACGGACTTGATGTAAGTACTCGCACAAACGTATTCATTACAACGGGGACCGGCTTGGGCGGTTGCCTCATTGTTGATGGGCGGGTCTTTTTCGGCCGGGGTCAAGCAGGAGAACTCGGCCATGTCAAGCCGGCAATTCCTGCACAATACCAGGAACGTTTTGCTGCCGACCAGAATCCCCCTTGTGGCTGCAGTGCCCATCAGTGCGTGGAATCGCGGGCTTCTCTACAGGGTTTGATCAGGAGATTAGGTTGGGCCCTGAGTTCTGAGGGTCTGTCTTATATTGAGAAAGCACTCGCAACCCGAAACGAAAAAATAAACAAAGATGTTATTGCCCGTCTTCAAGAGTTGTACCGGGAGAATCCAAAGAGTGCCGCCTATGAAGTCCGCAGCCACACCGACCGGGACAAGGATAGCTTTTGCCGCTTCTTGTTGGAGGAATGGGCCATCCTCATCGGAGCCTTGTTTGCAAATCTGGCCCCGGTTCTTCACCCGGACCTTTTTATCATCGGCGGCGGATTAACCGAGATGTCCGAAGACGCCAGGTCCTGGTTCTTGGGAATCGTGAAGCGAGTATTTGCCGAAGTAAATGGCCAAAGCTGCTTCAACTCCTCGCCGGAAAACTGCGAGATTACCTGGAGCGTCAGCCGCGACCAAGGGTGGCGGGGAGCAATTCTCATGGCAATTCGTGCCAAGGCACCGCATAACATCGTCAATTGAGAGACGGCATACAGGCCTGATCCAAACACCCGTATGTCCAAAAAACTCCGGCGAACGGGTCAGGATAATTACTTCTGCCGGGACATTTTCGGCGGCAGTTTTCCGGATGAAATCAATCCTTGCCAGGCTTGATGGGCTTCCAAGCGGACTTTGTGGGGAGCATCGGGAGCATAGGGAATTTCCGCGACCTCCTTGGCCAAGGCGGGTGGAAAGAATCGGCTCCGCAATTCATAGAAAAGGTTCATCCAGGCAAGCTCCCGCACAGCAATCGGAGCATCTACAAGCCGGTCGATGAGTACCTCGTAAGTTTCCTTGTGCGAGGCATCGCGTTGGGAAAAACCATGAAGCATGGTCATAATGTCCAAGGCTTCGCTGACTTTGAAGTTGCTTTTGAGTTGCTCGAATAATTGATAGTCGTGATCTGAATCAGCCCCAATCCAGGTACGGAGCGTTTGGATCGCTGCCACACGCACATCCCGGCGGTCCTTGTCATCCAGGGCATCGATTAACCGGGGGAGATCGTCAAAAGCACCGTAGATGCGGACAACTGCAGTTCTGCGGAACGGATCTTTCGATTTAAGAGCCTGGGTAAGAGCCACATCCAATGAAGTGTTCTTTTTATTCATTTCTTCCGAAAACCAGGAAAGTGCTTCGTTAATCTTCTTCCGGGTGGAAAAGAAATTGTCCTTGACCTTTTGGCCCGCTTTTTCGGGGATTTTCACTTCTCCGGTGGCGAAATCGGGAAGAGATTCCAGGTGGCTAGGCTTTAATAACCCTCGAAAGCTGGTCCAAAAGATCTGGGCTTTTCCCGGCGGACTTTTCAAGGTGTATGATGTTTCTTCATGGCGGAATTTTACTTCTCCATTTCGAACCACCAAAACCGCCAGAGCATCCGGACCCACTCGGTCCGGATGTTTGGGATTTTCGTAGAAGGGAACCTTGGAAAACAAGAACCAGCGATCCACCAGGATTTCGGTTCCTTCGCCGTTCAACGTGACATCCCAAATAACCTTCAGCTCCGGATTGGTTGGATTATCTAAGCGGATACGAACTTGGGCAGGCCGGGTATCCTTGTTCTTGAGTACAACTCGTCCTCGGTGGAGAGTCATATCCAAAGCCAAAATGTCGTGGTGGTGGATTTCAATCAAGGATTCCAACAGGGGGGTCCGGATAAAAAACTGCTCCGGCATGATTCCCCACAAAGTGACCTCAATCCCTTTGGTGGTGATGATTTGGCTTTTGTACCCCGCTGGACTGACTAATTTCAAACCGGAATGAACATCGGGATTTCCCTTGCCGATGCGGGTCCAATCCTCAGCATCTTCTTTCGCTTGGAAGAGTAAGCTGTTGGGTTGTTCCGGGGGAAAGAATAATCCTACCTTTTGAATCTCCTCGCTGGGGGGGTTTTTCTTGACCATGGGAGAGGATACGGGTTCCTTGCCGTTTTTATCTCCAGCCATCTTGTTCTTTCCCTTGCCGCCATTTTCCCCTTCGCCCTTTTGTTTCTTTGTTTTGGGAGTAATTACTTTCTTTTCTTTTCCCTTGGTTGGTGGAGTCGGAGTCTGGGTTTTCTTCTTTGTGTCGTTGTCCTCCGGTTTGATTTTTGGTTCTTGCTTATCTTTCTGAGTATTGTTTGCGGCTACCTGAATGTCTTCTTTTTCGGCAACTACGGGACCTGTTTGCCGAACCGCCATGAAAATAGAAAGACACAACAATAGAACGGCGGCCAGGGATCCAAAAAGAATGACCATATTTCCTGGAATCGGTAAGCCGACAAACACGCCCTCTTTTGGATCGTAGGGAACCGGCTGTGGTTCAACTTCTTCTTCGTATTCCTCTTGTGGGGGTTTTCGCCAGGGAATGGATTCTCGTCCTTTAACAAACTGGTACATGCGCTGGTAGGAGGTCGGTGGATCTTAAATTGGCTCGCCTAATATTTATGTCAAATTCTGATGGCAAGCAGCCATCTCCGCAAGATAGACATCCGAACCCAGACAGGTTTGCTCAACTTGGGCCACTTGGTCTTCTGACAATCCATTATCCAGATATTCCGCGATGGCATTAGCATCCAACTTAGCTCCGGGACCGGAACTGGGGGGCGTCGTCAACCGGCGGCGGCGAGTTACCTGGCGAATTCGGGTAATCAATTCCTGAGCGGTATCGCTTTCGGTAACTTTTTGACCGATTTTCTTAACCTGGTGAGGTTCCAGGGTGTCATCCAGATAAGCGAGCAGTGTTCGTAATGTTAATCGCACGGTTTGGAATCCTTGTAGGAAGATTGCCGTTGCAAAAACCCGATTTTTGGGGCATCTACCCTTATTAGTGGGATTTCCCACCGAATTTCGTGCACTTTTTTTCAAGAAAATCAGGTTTGCGATGCTGAAATGGATTTTTTGCTGCATTTTCGGATTTTTATTGCTTCAAGCATCGTCTATTCGGGCTGAATTGGTATTTGGTTC
>CAZPPD010000256.1:0-7586 GCA_964588185.1 uncultured Alcaligenaceae bacterium
TTCTCCGCTCACCGCGGGAAATGCCGTAAATCATTCCATAGAAATCCAGCAGACTAAAAGCGGAATGGTAGCCGGGGAAGCGGTGATCCTCGGGTAAGTACCCGACAAACTGCCGTTGATTCACACTTCCCGCCCGGTTGCCAAGCAAAAAAGCATTCCCTTCCCACCGCCGGGCGATCCCCAACAGGATCTTGATGAGCGTGGTTTTGCCTGCACCATTTTGCCCCAGCAATCCATAGATTTCCCCGGGCTCAACACTGAGACTAACTTCTTTGAGGGCTTGAATGGACCCATAGGACTTGCTGAGTTTTTGCGTTTCAATTACCGGCACATTTGCTTCCTTTGCGGATTATTGAGTGGAATTACTCTGCTAGGAAATTAGACGCAGAGCTCGCTAAGACTCCTGTATATTCGGTCGTGGTTTCTATTTCTTGTATGGAAATTGAGAAGCATGATGCCTGGAATTTCCACAAATTACGATCCTATCGAATCTTATGAGGTGCCTTGAGCTCTGGTATTCACCAATATAACCACAAATGCACGCAGATAAACACTGATTTTTCAGGGCCATTGGTGCTTATTCTAACCGGTGTTTATCAGTCTTCCTCTGTGGTTATTTTCCGAGAAAGTCTATCTACTAAGGGGGGGGCCCACTGAATTCCGGGATTCTTCTGATATTTTGAGTGCCATGCTCGCCCTTGCCATTCTGATCTTTTGCGTTTCTCCTTAAAGCTAAGTTACTCTGAGAAATCTAAGGCGAGCATGCTCAGACCATTTAGGTGGATCACAAACCCAAAATTCTGTGGGACACCCCACCTTGACGGAGATTTGGAAAGATTCTACGATCATCCCGATTTGTTTCCGGACTTACCCGAATTTTTACCCAAGATGGGTAAGGTATAAAATGCAGGAATTGGATTCCAAGCTTCCAGAAGAGCGACCGAAAGGAATTTGGCCCAATAATTGGGGGGTAATCCCCACCCTTGCCTTGTTGCTGGTGTTAACCGTCGGCGTCCGTTTTTGGGTTCTGTGGACAACCGAAGTTCCTGCGCGGGACAGCATTGGTTTCATTCGGTACGCCTTGAGACTGGAAGAAGAAGGCTGGCACAAGGTCGTCAGCACTTATCACCAACATCCGGGATATCCGCTGACTATTCTGGCATGTTCTTATCCGGTTCGATATATTTATGGAAAGGTTGATTGCAACAACCTACAATTCAGCGCTCAATTGGCCAGTTCTCTTGCCGGAGTCCTGCTGATTTTCCCCATGTTTTTCTTGGGAAAATATCTCTATAGCAGAAGCGTTGGGTTTTGGGCTTCTTTGCTATTCCAATGCTTGCCGGCAAGTGGTCATGTCCTTTCCGATGCCATTTCCGACCCCCTTTTCCTTTTCCTGGCGACCAGTTCCCTGTTATTTGGGATACAAGCCGTTCAGGAAAATTCTGTGTGGCGATATGGTTTGTGTGGAATCTTGAGTGGACTAACCTACTTGGTTCGACCGGAAGGGGCACTCATAGCTTTTTGTACCGGGATTGTTTTGCTGGCCGTTCCCTTTGTTCCCTTTTGGCGACGATCCTGGAAAAAGTCGCTGGTTGGCGGGGTTGTTTTGACGGTCGGAGCATTGGTCGCGGGCAGCCCTTATTACTTGACCACAGGCTGTTTTACTAAAAAGCCAAGTGCCTCTATTATCTCCGGACAAAAGGAATTGAGTCAGACTGCTCCAGACAGAACCCCCACCACCGCGAGCAAACCACGCATTGGTCCCCTGTTTGCCGCCCACATTCCGAAAGACAGCCAAGAGTCCCTGCATATATATTTGGCCCTTGAAGCTTTGGTGATCGAATTTGCCCATGCCTACCAATATATCGGTTGGTTACCCGCTCTGTTGGGTTTATGGTTTTGTCGCGAGCGGTATTATTATTTTTCTGGAATATGGGTCGGGGTGTTGCTGTTTGTTTTTCATGGGTTCCTGTTGTGGCTTCTGGCTCTTAAACTGGGTTATGTTTCCGACCGGCACATTTTGATTCTTATCATTTTGAGTATTTACCAGGCAACAACGGTGATGCTTGAGATCCCGCAAGGAATTCGTTCCCGGTTCGTCAAAAAGGCCAACTCTGCCAATACCGCTTCTATCGCTACTCCCTCTAATTTTTGGGCTCGTCCCGGTTTTTGGTCGGTGGTAATTCTGTTAACTATGACCGGTTTAGGATTAAGTAAAACCATCCGCCCACTTCATGGAAATCGGGCCGGGCACCACGCCGCCGGAATCTGGCTGAAGAAGAATAGCCATCCGGTGGATAAGATCATTGATGACCATTGTTGGGCTCACTTCTATGCCGAGCGGGTCGTCCATGAGACAAAAACCATAGCCGTACCCAGCGGCTACACTCCACGTACTTTCGTCGTCTACAGCCGGCCAAGTAACAGGAAAGAACCTTCTCATGAGAGGGGATATAACGAAACGGACCTTCGGGCAAAAGGTGGGACGGTCGTGTATTACTGGCCAACCCAAGGAATTGAAGAGGATGCCCGCGTTTTGGTATTTGAATTGCCGAGGTGAAAATCAGGAACAAAGGAGAAATGGATGTCTACCTTGTTGGTTTTTGCTGCCACCTTAATGGGCAGCACTAGTCTTTGGCTGCCAAATCAAATTTCGCAGGAAGCAAAAAAAGAACAATATGTTGTTTGCTTAACTTGGATAAATTCCCAATATTCTCCCGTCGGTACCATTGTTTCCGAAGGGGCCATGGTCAAAATGGATCTTCCGATTATTGCAAACTATAGACCCTATCCCGAAGATGAAGATTTGGCAGAGGAAAGTGAACCAAGGCAACTTCGGCAACCGGCAGAGATGTGCGAATGTTTCATCCAAGTTCAGAGATTAAATTCCAACCAAGTAAGATTGAATCTGTCCCTGCAAAAATTTCACTTGGAAAAAGCCATTCCCAAAGGGTTATTTCGCCAAGCCCAAGGGTTTTCCCTGCAACAAAAAGTAACGCTGAATAAGGTCCACAAAATTGTTCTGCATCGTGAAAAGAATGGCGAACCGGAATCTTGGTTGCAAATTCAAGTTCAGGGAATCGCCCCGGTTACCGCAACCGACCCGGAATTCAGCGAAGAGGAAATAAGAAGCTTATTTGAAATCCGGCCTTTCTGGTTTGAACCTCATTGAGAAATGACACGAGAAGGTTATTTGCTTAGTAGCCAAGGTCGCTTAGCATGTACTTTTCCGGCCAAACCCGGCGAGTTCGGCCCCGCAAATAGGCAGTTCAAGAAAATAGGTCCTTTTTTTCCGTTTCAAGAACAAGCTATAATAATATAGATTTCATTGTCGCCTCCCATCATTGAAAATAGAATCGTATAATCCTTACTCTAGCAAATTATCATCACCTCTATTTGGAGGTCTCAACTCAATGTCACGTTGGAATCTTGGTTGGCTTCTCGGAATTTCCGCCATTACCCTAATTGGCTTATCCCTTTCTTACAGTGCTCCGGGTCAAGGAAGCACGCTGCAAACCAAGCATAAGAATGTCAGCTTGCTCATCGACATCATGGAAGAAGTCCAGCATAAGTATGTGAAAAAGCTGGATGATAAGAAGATGCGGGAGTTTGTGGAGAATATGGTCAACGGCGGGTTGCAGCAACTGGACCCGCATTCGGGATATATTAATCCGGAAGAATACCAGCAATTCCAGAAACATAGCAAAGGCCGTTTCGGCGGCGTCGGCATTCGCATAGTCAAGGATCGGACGGGGGTTATCTTGGTGGAAAGTCCCATTCAGGGGACGCCGGCCTATAACGCAGGAGTTATGGCAGGAGATATCATCCTCAAGATTGACGGGGTTTCCACCGAGAATATGACCATGAAAAAGGTGGTTGAACGAATCCAAGGAGAACCCGGAGAAAAGGTAACCTTAACGGTGTTGCACGAAGGGGCAAAGGAAACCACGGATATCGATATCGTTCGCGACATTATCCGCATTGACAGCGTCCAAGGTGATTTGCCCTTGGAAAACAATGAAAAGAAATGGGAATACTTTGTCGACAAGGAAGACAAAATCGCCTATATCCGCATCTCCGCATTCACCGAGACCACAGTCGCCGAGCTAACCAGGGAGGTCGAGGATCTGCAGAAACAGGGAATGAATGGTTTAATCGTGGACCTGCGCAACAATCCCGGAGGGCTATTGCGGTCCGCGGTTGAAGTGAGCAGCATGTTCCTTCCTCACGGCAAGATGGTTGTAAGCACCAAAGGCCGAAATCAAAGTGAACAATTTTATCGTTCCAGCTCTCCCGGAGGATTCCGGCCGGTTCAGGATGTCCCCATGGTAATTTTATTGAACCGCTACAGTGCCAGTGCGAGCGAAATTGTCGCCGCTGCATTACGGGACCACCTACGAGCGATCATAATTGGGGAACGCAGTTACGGAAAAGGCAGCGTGCAAAATGTAATAATGTTGGAAGATGGCCGGAGTGCCTTGAAATTGACCACAGCGAGCTACTGGCGTCCCAACGGCAAAAACATCCATCGCTTCCCGGATTCCAAAAAAGAGGATGATTGGGGAGTCAAACCCAACAAGGGATTTAAGGTGGAGTTAACCGACGAAGAACGGATAGCCTATTTCACATACCGGCGGGAACGAGATGTGGTCGGGAAGAAAAAAGAAGAAAAGAAATCGGACGAGGAGAAAGAATTCAAAGACCGAGTCCTGGAAAAAGGATTAAAATATCTCCGAGTCGAAATCAAGAAAAACGCTCAGGCCGGAAACCTTCAACTCGGCGTTCCTCAGGGAATCGGCGGATTTCTTCAACCCGAAATGGTGATTCCTCAACCGGCCCCGAACTACTACGGCTTGCGAGACCTTGGCGTCTGGACCGGACGCCGAGTAGATGCAGTAGCTTAGTTCACCTGTATCTCGAAAATGATAAAGAACTCCCTTGTCGCTTATTGGCAAGGGAGTTTTTATTTGCCTTAAAAGTAAATCCCACCTCAAGAACTGAATTCCCTCCATTACGACTCCGGGAAAAAACCCCCTTGGACAGAAAAGAAAAAGTTCTTGTATTTGCCACCTTTAACAGTCACGATCTACTTGAACTAATGATTTTATTATCTGGATCAGTTATGAAGACTCAAGGTTTTCGTTTGCTTACCATCGTTATAGTTGCCTGCTTTTCTCCTCCGCCATCGTTTGCCAGGGACCAGGCAAAGTATTCCATCCAATTTCAAGACGTTACCCAAGCCGTGGGGCTGAAAAAACCTTTGGCCGGGATAATGGGACATGGCGGTGCGTGGGGCGATGTGAATGGAGATGGCTTTCCGGATTTATTTGTTGGCGGATTTTGTGATCGTCCGGATGAAGAATATCGGCCGGCAAAGAACCCGGTCTCTTCTCGAATGTTCCTCAACCAAAAGGGAAAATCCTTTGTCCGAAGCAAGCAACCCGCCGTCGAAATCTTTGGCCGCACCAGCGGAGCGGTTTTTGCGGATTTGGATAACGACGGGGATTTGGAGTTATACATCGCCAACAATGCCAAAACCCGCTCTCGGCGAAATCAAGAACCCCAACGCTCGGCTCAATTGCTTCACTCGTTGCTCCTAAAGAATGACCAAGGGAAATATCAGGATATTACGGTCGGGAGTGGAGCTTGCCCGGAATCTCTCCATTCGGCCCGCAATATTGGGGTTTTGGATTATGACCTGGATGGGTTGCTGGATTTATTTGTTGTGGAAGACCGCTTCACCAAGAATCCCCGTTCCGTCCTTTTGCGAAACCAGGGAAATCTGAAATTTGTTGAGGTGAACAAAAAAGTCGGCATTTCCGAAGGCATTTTTGGATTAGGACTGGCGGTTGCCGATATCAACGAGGATAAACGCCCGGACATTTATGTTCCTCATGGGGATTTTTTGCTCCTCAGCGATGGTAAGACCAATTACCGGGAGATCAAGGAATTCTTTGGTTGGGATCCTCTTCACAATGAAGATTGGCCTTGCGGGGCTGCGTTCGGGGACCTCAACCGCGACGGTCGGTTGGACCTAGTCTTAACCATTCACGGCATTCCTGCCCGCAATAAGATTTACCTTAGTCTAGGAGTGAAAAACGGTACACCCCTATTTCGGGATGTGAGTAAACAAGCTGGATTTGGTAATCCTATTCCGGTTCGCTGTCCACATGTGGAAATTCAGGACTTCAATAATGACGGCTGGCTTGATATTTACATCTCGGCCGCCTGGATGTCCCCCAAGAAGGAAATCAAGCCCCTGGTGTTCCAAAACCTTGGCCTCAAAAAGGGCATTCCCCGTTTCCAACCACCCCAACCAATCCACAAAGACATGGTGTATTTCCCCGCCGGGCCCAGTGCCGATTTTGACAAGGACGGGCGCCTGGACCTGTTTCTAATCAATTGGTTCCAAGGAAATTATTGCCGTTTGCTCCGGAATGAATCCAAATCCAACCGCTGGTTGAATGTTCGCTTCGTCGGCAAAAAGAACAACCGGATGGGTATTGGAACCAAGGTTTTTGTGTACCAAAAGGGCCATCTGGAGGATAAAAAGGCACTTCTGGGCTATCAGGAAATCGCCATTGGATACGGCTACGCTAGCGGTCAGGTCGCCGAGTGCCACTTTGGCCTAGGGGACGCAAAATTGGTGGACTTGCAGGTGCTTCCCCCCTTGGGAAGGCCGATCCAACGCACCAATGTACCCACAAATCGGAATATTATAATCAACGAAACCAAGTAGAATTAAATACCAATGAATTGAAGGTGACTCATGAAGAAGGTAGTGCCGGCCATTATTATAACTCCAGGATTAGCATCCGTCCTCATTCTATTCCTGACCGGTTATCCCAAAGCCCAGGAAAAAACTTCTTCCACCGCCAAAGCGGTTTCCATTATCTCCAAGGAATTCCTGCAAGTGCCGGATGGGGTTTCTCGCCAGGGATATTTAGTTGCTAAGACGCCTCCCAAAGTCGATTTTGTAATCATTCCCGGATTAGAGAACAAACAGAAGGGAACGCTATGGTCCAGTTGGGGAGATGGTTGTTTCCATAGCAATGGAAAATATTACACATCTGTCGGGGATCATTTGGGAATTGATGGCAATAGTTATGTTTATGAATATGATCCTGCCACTCAAATTATACGCCGGGTCGTAGATGTCCTAAGAGTAATCGGCCATATATTGGGACTTTATGGACATGGCAAAATCCATTCGGGGATTCATGAAGCAGCGGATGGGACTTTATATTTCTCGACTTATTGGGGTAAACACAGGCAAATTGATAAAGCTTTCGAAAGGGGTAAATATAATGGATCGATAGTTCTAAACTATAACCCGAAAACCGGAAAAACAGAAAACCTCGGTCCTATCGTTCCAATGCAAGGTTTACCGGCTTCAACCTTTGATCCCAAAAACCAATTGTTGTATTTCCATGCAGTATATAAAGGCAATTTTGCTGTCTTTGATACTAAATCCGTGTATGTTCGTTTTCTCGGTGGTGAAGAACGGACGGACTGCAAACGGGCTTTCCTGTTGAGCAATGACTTCAAAGTTTATTTCAGCGCTAATATTGGGACGCTGGATTATT
>CAZPPD010000257.1:0-7580 GCA_964588185.1 uncultured Alcaligenaceae bacterium
CCCGGCTCTAACCGGAACAATTGAGAAAAAAATCACCAGATAAAACTCTCAGGCCTATTTTATCCGCTCCCGTCTAATGGATTTGGGAGAAAACGCTTCCAATCGAGAGTTTCATTAACGACTAAACAGAGTTAATATGTTGTATCACTGGCAAGCGGAGAAACAAGGGGAACCCATCGAATCCCATTGATGATCAATACGAAGATATCGGGGAAGGGGTTCACCGGATTTGTAATATCCCTAACAAATCCCAACCGTGAGGGAAATCCTTACGCAATAATCTCAATCAACATCCCTGTATGGGTTTAAAACGCTAGCCCTTTTCGCATTGAGGAATTACCAATGGATCTCATTTCTACTTATTCCGGATCGATGATGGAGGGATTTTATCCCAAAGGTTGGGACCTGGCCAAGATAGATCAGCTCGGGGCTCTTTCTCGAGAGAATCTTCTGAAGCCGGCTTCCTGGTGGAATTCACAGTTTGAACCGGTCTCTTGCCAATCCCTGGAGGATTTCGAGACCTTTATGGGGCATGAAATCGCTTGGCAAATACAACTGGCCCGGAAGAATGGACATCCGCTGATTCTTATCCTGCCGGTTGGGCCCATGGGAATGTATCGCTGGACGGTCTATTTCCTGAAGGAATGGGATGTTTCCTGTGATCATGTTCATGGCTTTAACATGGACGAATGGTCTGATGCCGAGGGAAATACTCTGCCCCCGGAAAATTCCGGAGCGTTCCAGTACGCCATGGAAGAAGCTTTCTATGGCGCCCTAGGCAAATTAACGGTTCCTAAAAGCCAACGTCATTTTGCCTTGAAGGATAAGTTGCCAGGGTATGGCAATCAGATTGCCGACCTCAAAGCCCAAGGCGGGAAGCTTATCACGGTCTTTGGCATCGGCCGGGTCTGCCACATCGCCTTCTGGGAACCGCAATTTGCCGGGGAGTATGGCAATGAAGCCGAATGGAAAAGCCAAACCCACCGCCTTGGAGCCAAATTGCATCCGCTGACCATCGAACAAAATGCCCTGACCAGCTTTAAGAGCCGGACGACATTGGTTCCCGCCTATGCCAACACTATTGGCCCAGGCTTATTTCTGGCTGCAGACCGAATTATTGGCGGAGCCGATGGAACTTTCAGTCGGGGCATGCAGTGGCAAGGGCTTTCCTTGCGGATGACCTTGCAACACGAACCGACCCCATGGATTCCAAGTACCTACATGCCGACACTGCCCGGACGACTTTTTTTCCTTCAAGAACTAGCTGAGCCATTGGTTGCTGAGTGCAATTAATGGATCTACTTGCAAATTGCACCAGTGGGCTTTCCTGATCGTAAAATCATCTACAAATAAAATCCTCAAGCACTGAATGGGACCACCACCATGGACAGCGGTAATTTGCTAGCTTTTAGGGATTGGGAAGATGAAAAAGTCACTTCTCGCCCTTTAAATGCTTTCGTTACGTCCAGCAATGAAACTTATGGCATCATTGTCCGCCAGGGAATCGTGGCAGAAAAATTATTAACCTCGTTACACAAAAATGAAGTGGTAGTCGACATCGCCAAAACAACTACCTCGACCGATCAACTTACCAGGGACAATCCATTCCTTTCCTCAGAAGAAATTGCCTCGTTGGATGAAGACGGCATTATCAATCAAGGCCAACGCGTTCGTGAGGGCGATGTCCTGGTGAGTCTGCTTCGAGAGAAAATCCAGAATTCCACGGAGGCCAATATTCTGGCCAACGCCCTTTTTGGAGACCAGAGAAAATTGGCTGACGAAAGCTCTCAAGATATTTCCGAGCGAGTTTATCCGAATTGGGATGGGGCAGTGGTTGAGTCCGTTGAAAGAATCGACCGCAAGCATTTCGGCAAAAAGGCACCTCGGGGGCTCAAGGAACAAATTGTTGTCACTTTACGTTTGGAGTGCGACCTTGCCGTTGGAGATTTGCTCTACAGCGGAGATCAGTTCCTTGGCATAGTCGACCGGATTCTTCCCGATGACGAGATGCCGGCTTCGGAAGGAAAAACCGTGGATCTTATCTTTCCCAAGGGGTTGGGACAGCGTCTGAGGTTAGACCAGGGACCGTGTACTCTTTATGTGAGCAAAGCAATAGATTTGGCAAGATTCTGTGTTCAAGCCCACGCCGCCGGCCCTTACTCTCTCATCACTCAACAACCGATACTGCTGAGACGTTCCGGACTTCCTCGACCGGCTGAAGTTTCTGTTGAACAAGTCCGTTGGCTCCGGGAACGCGATTTAAACCACATTCTTGGTGAATTGGTTGTCTTGAAAAGCGATGACCTGAGAAATCGCCGGAAGATTAATGACCTTCGAACCAAAGGTGGTTCTCCGAAAGATTACCCGAAACCGGGCACACCGGAACTTTTGTATGTCATCCGGGCGGAATTAATGGCGTTGGGTTTGAAAGTGGATTTTACTGGTGAGAATCCGGTGACCATGCATCTGCAGCCTGCAACTCGAGAGGAAGTGCTGACGTTTTCCTCCGGCAAGATTTTCAAGCCGGAAACAGTACACTATCGCACCTATGACGAAGAGCCTGGTGGGATTATGTGCCCGAATGTCTTCGGCTATGACTACCGGTTCGGCCATTTCGATTTACCGGAACCGTTCGTGCCCTACCTTTGGCGGATAGGAAAAACTCCCTTTCTGAAGAAGTTGCTTGGACTGAAAGCTAAACAACTCAAGGATCTGTTCGCCTCCAAGACTTATGTGCGAGAACAAGATGGGCACCTGGAGTGGTGCCAAGACGATGACGGAAACAGTCCTAATGCTCAGGAAGGCTGGGTAACCGGTGCTTCGGCCGTGCGAATTTTAATACGCCATGTCCCGGAGAATAAAATACCCAAAGGATTGAAGGGACGACTGGATTGCCTGATCCAAGACGTGGTGCTCTTGCCGCCAGTCTTTATCCGACCGCTGGTCCTTTTGGATAGCGGTAATTTCGCCACCTCCGACCTGAACGACCTGTATCGCCGAGTCATCAATCGCGGCAATCGCCTGCGAAAACTACAGGATCTTAATGCTCCGGAAGTAATTATCTGGAACGAAACCAGAATGCTGCAAAATACCTGTGATAACTTGTGGGCGAACTGCTTCTTACCCAAAAGTGCCGCGGTAAAAGGTTCTAGTAAACAGCCATTGAAAGACCTGCTTGGCTTGGTGGTAGAGCGGATCACATCTCCGGATGCCAAGCGTGTCGATTGGACCGGTCAGGCACGAACGATTCCGGATGTTGGCGTTTCTGATCAAGAGGTGCATGTTCCCAAGCAGATTTTTGACAAGCTAAACTTACAAGATAAGGCTCCTATTCTCCTGACCACAGCTGATGGTCCTTTTGTTGCTGCCTATCCTCGGTCCAGCGATGAGAATGTCTTTCGTTGCTCCATTGCAAATTTTGAAAAGCTAGGTTTGCAAGCCCAAGAAATTCCCATGAGTGCCCTGCATTTTCCAATGGGGGAAGGTGCGATTAAGGAATCAGAGTTACTGATGCAAGAGGTTCCCGAAGCTAAACCAATGAATCTGAATGATCCGCTTGTTGATGCGGAGGATATCGAGACTGCGATTTCTGCACTGGTCGATGCAGCTGTTGAAGGAAAACCCGTATCCTTTGGCAGTCCGCGAGGCATACTAAGTGCGGGGTTGGGGCCGGTTGAGTTTGTCGAGGAATCTCCTGAACGTCATCCGAAATAAAGTCAATCTTCAAATTGGATTGTTGGTCATTCTCGCCGCCACAGAGTTCCTTCCTTCCGGTCTTCTAAGGTGACCCCAATGTCCTTCAGTCGGTCGCGGATTTGATCGCTCAAGGCGAAATTTTTGGACTTGCGTGCCTCGTTGCGGAGATCAATCAATAGCTGCATGAGTTCCGGCAGTAATTCATCCTGATTGGCTTCTTCTTTTTCCTGAGCTGTTTCAAAAACACCAAGAATCTGACTGAACTCTTTGAGTAACGTGACAGCTTTAAGGAACTCGGCCTTGTCGCTTGCTTTTGCCTCTTTGGATTCCAGATTTCGGGTGTCAGCAAAGCGATTCAGAGCCGTCAGCATCTCATAGAGAACCCCAATGCCGCCCCCGGTGTTGAAATCATCGTCCATGTGATCTAGAAACATGGTCCGAAGCTGGGCGATTTCCTTGAGAAACTCACTATCCTCCGGAGAAAATTCCTGACGAGAAACAGGGGCTTTGATTTCAAAGAATGACGAGCCCTGGATTCGCTGGAAACGCTCAAAGAACCGATAAAAACCCTCCAACCCGCGTCGAACCTCCTCGAGTCGGTCTTCCCCATAGTCGATGGGGCGACGGTAGTGGGTCGACAGGAGAAAGAACCGCAAAGTTTCCGGAGAATGCCGTTTTAATAATTCGGAGACGACAATTTCATTGCCGGCACTCTTGGACATTTTCTCCTTCCCGGTTTTCATTAATCCATTGTGCATCCAATAGCGAACAAATGTTTCTCCGGTAAAGGATTCTGACTGAGCCAGCTCATTTTCGTGGTGCGGGAATTGAAGATCCAATCCACCGCCATGAATATCCAAAGTCTTCCCCAGTAATTTCATGCTCATTGCCGAGCACTCAATATGCCAGCCCGGACGTCCCGGTCCCCAATCACTTTCCCAGCTGGGCTCGCCAGGTTTGGCTCCTTTCCATAAAGCAAAGTCGCCCGGGTTGCGTTTCTTGGAGTTGACCTCGATCCGGGCACCGGCTTCTAATTGCGCGGGGTCGCGGTGGCAGAGCTTCCCGTAGTCGTCATCCTTACTGACATCAAAATAAACATCGCCTTCGGCGGGATAGGCGTAATCCTTGTCGATCAAGCCCTGAATCATGTTTTTGATTTCTTTGATGTGTTCGGTAGCCTTGGGCATATGGTCAATGCCGGTGACGTTTAACTTTTCCAGATTCGCACAATAATCTTGTGTAATACGCTTGGCTAATTCCGGCACGGTAGTACCCTGTTTCTCCGCCTGGTCAATCAACTTGTCGTCGACATCCGTAATATTGACGACGAGCGTGGCCTCATATCCGCTGTACGTGAGGTAGCGTTTGATGGCGTCGAAAATCACCGGGCCGACCATGTGTCCCAAGTGGCTAGGTTTGTAAACGGTGGGCCCGCAAACATACATGGTTGCTTTGTTAGGAACGACGGTCTTGAATTCTTCTTTTTCGCGAGTCAGCGTGTTATATACGCGTAGGGTCATCCTGCACCTCTAGGACTTTTGTTTTTATCCGAGTATAGTTCTTTTTCGATGTATCAATTTCAATTTTCCAATAAAACCACCGCCTGACAACTAATCGCTTCCGCTCTGCCAATTGGCCCTACTTTTTCTCCCGTTTTCGCTTTGACATTCACATCCTCGACCGCCATCCCCAATAAGTCGGCTAATTGTTGGCGGATTTGTTGTTTAACCGGTCCAAGCTTTGGTTCCTGGGCAAAAATAATTACATCCAAATTGACAATTCGCCATTTCTCTTGGTTCAGTTTCTTGAGCGACTCCCGAACAAAAAAACTCGACTCACAATCCTTAAAGGCAGGATCTGTATCAGGGAAAGCATCGCCAATATCCCCTAGTCCTGCTGCGCCCAAGAGGGCGTCGGTAATAGCGTGAAGCACGACATCAGCGTCGCTGTGACCGTACAATCCCTTGGGGTAGTCCAGTTTCAGCCCGCCTAATATCAGAGGTCGGTTGTCTACCAACCGGTGAGTGTCGTGCCCTATGCCGACGCGAATCATGTTGCACTTCAAATGGGGAAATAATCTCCGGTTCTGTTTCAGAGATTTTAGCCAAGATTGGGAGTATTAAACAACTGGAGTCCTAATAAGCGCTATTTCCATGAATAGAGGATATGGTAGCTTAAAATTCATTCTTTTCTTTCAAAGAAACATTTTCTGCCGAGATTGGTTTGACCCCCTGTAAACCCGGGTGATGGGGTGGAGAGAATGGAGAATGCCTTTTCCCTGGTTCCTTTCCATTAACAAAGCAATCAAGTCGGGTCAGCCCTTCTCGCAATCGTCCTTCTTCTTGAGCGAAGCTGAGACGAAAGTAGCTGTTGCCGCTGGGTCCGAAGAAATGACCGGGCCAAACTAAGACCTTATGCTTTTGCAACAATATCTGAGCAAAATCCCTTCCGGTCAACCCCCGGGGCTGTAATGGGATCCAAAAGAACAGTCCGCCTTTTGGCCAAGCTGGCTGCAAACCCATTCCCTGAAGCCGATCAAAGGCATATTTGCGGCGGGATGCAAGGTCCTTCTTCACAGTTTCCAATTTCTTCTTGCCGGTCTCCACGGCCGTCAAAGCTATTTGCTGACAAAGGGTGGGAATGAAAGGAGACTGGGTAGCGGCAACCATGGCACAGGCGGAAACCAACGTCTTGTTCCCCGCCAGCCAACCCACTCTCGCGGAAGTTAAAGCATGACTTTTACTGACGCTGCCAATGGTCAATGTTCGATCGGAGGTAGATTTCAAGGTGCCGGGATGAAGCAGGTCTCCCTCATAAAGGTACTCATCCAATACTCCGTCATTGATCAGCAGCACATCGTGGCGGCCGGCCCACCAAGCCAATTGTTCCAAGTCTTCTTTAGAGAACACCCCTCCGGTGGGGTTGTTTGGATTCACCAACACCGCAATCTTGGCACCCCGGAAGGCTTTGGCGAGTTGATTCAAGCGAAAACGGCTGCGGCCTTTCTCCATCCAAGTCGGGACCCAGGTGATTTTTGCCCGGCGCTGCTTTAAAGCAAAGGGAAACAACGGCGAGGTTGGATCAAACAGCACGACTTTATCGCCGGGGTTGACAAAAGCATCCATGGCTGCGGCGAATGCCCCGGAAGCTCCATGAGTGATGAGTATCTCTTCCTGAGGTCGCAAAGGAAGTTGATTTCGCTCCCATAGGCTTTTGCTAACGGCTTCTCGAAGCTGCGGGAGTCCGCGGGGATGATGGTAACCACGAAGTTGAATCGGCAGGCGTGTGTTTCCCGACGGCACTAACTCGAATCGGGGTGCACCCCAAGAAAGATCGATTCCATCCGGAGTTTCCAAATGCAAATATTGGGAAGCTTCTCGGAAATCTCTGGGGTCAATAGTTAACAATCGATCGCTTAGATAATGGAGGTAATTTTCTCCGCCATTGGTGAGTTGGCGGATTCGGTGAATGATTTGAGCTATCCCCGACCGGACCAGCAATTTTTTCCAGAATACGGAAGCCACGGAATCCACCCCGATTGGAAGGAAAATGTGCGTTAACCATCTATTTTCGGGGCAAACCATAGGAAACCGGGGTAATTGAAACAACCTCAATTTGGATTTTTTTGTTTGCTAACATTTGGTGTGAAACTAATCACGATATAATTTCCCTCATGAGGTCAGGTATTAGGAACCTGTGCATAGGAAAACCATTTCTGGAGAAAGGAAAACGAGCGATTTTTAATACAAGGTGCAATATTCCAGGAGTAAGAAATGTCCTTCACCTTTCGTTTCATTGTTCTGGTTGCTGTTGTCACATTCCTGACAGGTATTCCTTCTGCCCAAGCCAAGTTCTACAAGGTTTATTATTTGGGCGGGCAGTCC
>CAZPPD010000258.1:0-7549 GCA_964588185.1 uncultured Alcaligenaceae bacterium
CAAAGCCGCATCCACCTCATCCAAAATACAGAAGGGACTCGGGTGGCTGCGAAAGATTGCCAGCAGCAAAGCTACTGCGGTCAAGGTCTTTTCTCCGCCGCTCATCAAGGAGATACTGCGTAGTTCTTTCCCCGGGGGACGGGCGACAATTTCTATGCCGCTCTCGAGGACATCGGATTCATCCTCCAAGACAATGTCTGCCATGCCGCCGCCAAATAGCTTTCGAAACAATTCCTGGAAATGCCCGCGAACGGCCTCGTAGGTTTCCGTAAACAATCGCCGGCTGTCATTGTTAATCTTGTTGATGATGTCTTCCAAGGACCGCTTGGCTGAGGTCAAATCCTCATACTGCGCCTCAAGAGTAGCCGCTCTGGTTTCCAGCGAAGCCAGTTCCTCTAACGAATCCATATTGACGCTTCCCAAACGGCTGAGTTTCTTCCGCAGTTCGTCGATCTCCTCATTGGCTGCCTCGATATCCGTGGGAAGTTTCCAAGGTACCGGAATCAGGTCCGGTTGATCCTCCTCAGTTTCAATTACCTCCGCCTCAACAATCTCCACCTCCTCTTCCTCGTCAACAACTTCCACTGGTTCACTCCACAATCCATTTTCCAATGCCTGCTGATAAATCTCCTTTAACTCAACCTGGTAGTCTTCCCGCAAGCGATTAGCCAAGGTATCCCGCTTATGGCGAATATTGTTGGCCTGCAATTCGTGGGTGTGAAACTGCTCCTGTTGCGCTTGCCACTTGCCGCGGACATCTTGGGTCTGCTCGTTGAGTTGTGTCCGTTCCAAGCGGGCAGCATCCCGGCCGGCAACCAGCTCGGCAATCATGCGTTCGCACTCTTCTTTCTTTACATACAGACCCGCCAGCGTTGCCGAGGCGTGGAGCATGATTAGTTGACTTTGCCGTTGCCGTTGCTGGCTGGAGATAAGCTGGTCTTCACTGTCCTGGAGCTCACTCCGCCGCTGTTCGAAATCCTGCTGGAGTTGCTGATATTTCTCCTGCAGAGAACTCAGTCGCTCTTCAATGGTCGCCAACCCGACTTTTCCCGAAGTCCATTCCTGGTGCCGTTGTTGACGATGCTGTTCCCGTTGGCGAATCTCCAATTCCGTCTCTTCAATACGAGCTTGCAAAGATTGCACCTGCTGTTCCGCTCCGGCAGCTTGCTCTTGGGCCCTTTCCCAAGATTCCTGGAGTTCCGTTCGCTGTTGCTCGAGCTGATTGATTTCTTCCTTGCTGATGACCACCTCCTCATGCAACCCTTCGCGGCGGTTGCGGTGCATATCCAGACGCGACCGCAGGTCGGCGACTTGCTCGGACAACACCTGGATTTCCTGCTGGTGTTGTTGCGTCCGGGAATTGGAGATGGCAATCTGTTCGCGCAGATTGGATAAATCTCGTTCTGTTTCCACTACCCTCCGGTCCAACCTGGTTATTTCTTCCCGCACTTCGCGCAACTCGCTTTTGCGGGAAAGAATCCCTGTGTCCGCATGATAGCTGCCAACGGTTACAGTACCATCCGGTTCCAACAATTCCCCTTGCAGACTGATAAACCGGTAGCCGGTAGTATGATCTGCAATCTCCCAGGCAGTAGGCAAATCTCGAACTATCAGAGTTCGGGCAAGCAGTTGAGCTGGAAGGTCCTGCAGTTCCTCATGCTCGCAGGTGACCAGTTGATCCGCCCGAGCAACTACGCCTTGGTGAGCTGGAGAGCCCTCGGGCGAAAGCGGCATACGGACCTGACCCAGCTGGGAAACCTCAATCAGGCGATTGCGGCGGCGGGATTCATTGCCGGACCGCGGGCTTTCCGAAGGTTCGTCCAAAGGAAGGAAACTGACACGGCTGGAAAAGGGACTTTCCATTTCGGCCAGCAGATTGGCCAACAAGTCCGTGTCGCGAACCAGAAATCGCTGAGCCCAATCCCCTAAAGCCAAATCTACAAGGGGAGCATATTCTCTTTGAACGGAAAGGAAATCGGCGACCATACCTATGATGCACTGTCGCCAAGGATTGCTGTTCTCCCCGTTCTCCCGTTCGGGTCCCAACATATCCAGAACTTCCCCGACTCCGCTTCCTAGCCCTTCATGACTTTTTTCCAGCCCTTCCAACACCTCCGCCCGGCTAACCAATCCGCTCCGTTGTTGGCGGAGGTCCAGGATCAACTCATTGGTTTCATCACGGAAGGTACGCAGGCGTTCGCCTTCGGCTTTTTCATTGGCCAGTTGCTCCTTGGCTTGATTCAGACGATCTTGCAGGTTGGATTCTGCTTCGGTTAGCTCCTGCATTTCCAGGTCGAGAGAAGCGAGCGTTTCGGCTGCCTGCTCCGTCTTCTGCCGAACGCGGTTGAGTTCTCGCGACAAATTATCGTATTGGCCCTTAAAGGTGGTGGCGTCATTTTGCAATCGAGCCGACAAACGCATCTGCTCTAAGTGATCTGCTTTGTCTTCTTGAAGCTGCTGCTGGAGTTGTTTGAGGCGCTCCACAATCGCTTGCAAACCTTCTTCCAGAACAGTAACCCGTTGGTGTTGTTCGGCGGATTGAGTTTGCACAGTTTCGAATTCCCGGTACGCTTGCCTACAAGAAGATTGCAAGCTGCTTAGATAGGAGGTGAGTTCATTCTTTTGTTGCCGAGTGCGATTTAGTTCAGTCTCCAATTCTTCCCAGTGATTCCGCTCATGCCCAAGGGTTGTCTCTGTCGCCTTGATGTGCTGGCGTGCTTCGCCGAGTGCTGCTTCTTGATGGTGCAGTTCCTCTTCTAATCGGGACAGCTGTTGTTCCAGTAAATGCTGCTGAGCCTCCCAGGTAGCCACCTGCGCCCCTTGCTGATCCAAGTCCTGTCGCAGGTTGGCAACGGCTTGTTCCTCTATTTCAAGAGCCAGGGAATGTTGGTGATATTCGTGGAGTCCCAGGCCCAGCCGAATCTCTTTTAACCGCGTGCTGTATTCTTGATAGCGCTGAGCTTTGGAGGCTTGTAGCTTTACACTGCGTAACTGCTTTTCCACTTCATCGATGATATCGCGCAATCGCTGGACATTAAGGTCTACCCGGTCGAGTTTGCGGAGGGTCTCAATCTTCTTGGCCTTGAAGCGGCTTATGCCGGCTGCTTCCTCGAAGATCGTGCGGCGTTCTTTGGTGGAAGCT
The DNA here is from genome assembly GCA_964588185.1 of uncultured Alcaligenaceae bacterium. Lineage (GTDB taxonomy): Bacteria > Planctomycetota > Planctomycetia > Gemmatales > Gemmataceae > CAZPPD01. The sequence goes on from CAZPPD010000258.1 coordinate 3,143, forward strand.
TGCAGGAGGGTATCCACTTTGCCTTGGGCGATAATGCAATAAGCATCCGAGCCGGCTCCGCTGCCCAGGAAAATGTCCTTGATGTCCTTGAGGCGGCAGGGGTGTTGGTTGATGAGATACTCGCCCTCACCGCTGCGGTAGACCCGGCGGGTGATTTGCACTTCCGCAGAGTCGGTGGCAAGAAGCCCGCGGGAGTTGTCCAGGATCAGGGAAACCTCGGCCATGCCGAAACTTCGCCGGGATGCCGACCCATTGAAGATGACATCGGTCATCTCCCCGCCACGAAGGCTCTTGGCGCTCTGCTCACCCAAGATCCAGCGGACGCCGTCAACGATATTGGACTTCCCGGACCCATTGGGGCCCACGATCGCCGTAATCCCCGGACCAAACTCAAAGACGGTCTTATCCGCAAAGCTCTTGAAGCCTACCATTTCCAGACGTTTAAGCATGCCACCTCCCTTGGAGCATCTTTGTCGGTCTTGAGGTCAGAGCTTCAAGGAGATTATGAGAAACCGACCAGGAGGAGTGGATTTGATCGGCCGAACGGATATCCTAATCCGTCCAGGTGCGCGCCCAATTGAAGGACTTGGATTTAATCCTACCTACATGTGAAATCAGGTCAAGGTACCTCTGTGCTCCTCCGTTAGGACAACAACGAAACGCAGATTTCGCAGAGTGCCGCAGAGGAAAAAAATTCCATAATCCGTTTGGTAACCGTCCCCCTGAAAGGAGAAGAAGCATTCCTTTCCCGTTTGCTGACGGCGACCGGGGCGAATTTAGCTTTTTCCGTTTGGTAACCGTCCCCAGGTGAAAGATGATCACAATCAAAAATATTCCGTTTGGTAACGGTTTCAGGGTGGACCATTGCTGTCAGATGCTGTCAATCCACCGCCGTTTCAAGCATTAATCGGTAAGGCAGCTGAGTGCTTATTAACTTTACCGTTTCCCTCGTTTACTGGTGATTGGGACGGTGCTCTCGGGTTTTCACCGTTTCACCGTTCAACGGTAATTTGATCCTTTCTCAAAGGGGTCCGCCGCGAATGAGTTCCCTGGATTCATTTTTCTCCGGTTATTAAGCACCCTTCCCCAATTATATTATACATTAGTACACTAAGCTAGAAAAGGGTATTTTATTACCCTTCTCCCTTCTCCCATTCTTTAATCAGCCGCCGTAACCTGCTCCCGGAACTCGGACATCTGATCGGCAATCGGGTTCGTCTTCAAGAAGTCGGGATCACGACCCCCTCGGGCCAAGTCCTCCACCGGAACCGGTTGCGGCACGGCATTCAGCTTCACCACACAACTCAGGCATTTCTGGTCTTCCACCTTCCGCAGCAGGTCGACCACATCCGGGTATTGCCCACCCAAATGGGCCACGGTCCGCAGCACATCTTCCAATTTGAGGGAACATTGCTTACGGCCAATCTGGCCGGCTTTGCGGTCGTAACGGCTGATGGTAACGCGGTCGTCCTCTTCGGCGGCTACGATGGTGAATTCCTTGCCCGCCAGGAAACGGAATGGCGGAACAAAATAAGCATCCCGCCCAAACAGGACCACTTCCGCTCGCCGTTGCACCGAAAAGTGAACCAACGGTGTTGACTCGGAAGCCACCCGGTGGATCCAAAACGAATTGTTCAGCAGTTCGCCTTTGATTTGCGGATTGGAGTCCTTGAGCAGCTGAAGCGCACGGAAAGCACCGTAGCGGGACTCCGCATTCTTTGAGGCTAACAAAGCGTTGAGTTGATAGCGGCAGATCGATTCATCCAAACTGGCCATTGCCGTCAAGCAATAAGCTCGCAATTGCGGATGCATATCAGCCTCCCTCCCCAACTCCTTGACTCCCCCGGCATTTCCGAGGTAGGCCAGCGCTTCTGCCGAAGTAAAACGCACCAACGGATGCTCGTGTTTCAGTCCCATTCGTAATGTTGGAATGCTCCCTCGACCTAATGCTTCCAACCGCAAGGCCGCTCGTACCGTATGGGCCGGGTTCAAAAGCGAGTCTTTCAACTGTTTCCGGTAAGGGGCTCGCTTTTCCCGAGGTTCCAGAAGAGGAATCAAACGCACCACGCGCAGATAGCGTTGGGTATTCAAGCGATATTCCCAGGGAACATTAACGTAGACGATATCCTTGGAGCCGGCTTTGGCGATCTCCTTGGAAATCATGGCTCGTTTGAATTTCTTGTTAATCTGATGGGTCATCTCGCCCAGCATCAACAACTGCTTGATCTTTTCGGATTGAATCCGCCGGCCCTTTTCATCTTGAAACATGCTGTTGACCCGCTGGGCGATCAGGTTTGCTTTTCGCGCTTTCTTATGGTTTTCCTTGAGCACCAGATAATACGGCCGATCAATAAAGGAAACGCCCCCATCCCAAATTTTCCCTTTGCGGAGATTCGGTTGGTAGTCCTCGCCGCGTTCCAATCCCACCATGAGCGGCCCGCGAGATTTGGCCAGCTTATGGCCGCTCAGCCACCGCTCGGACCCTTGGTAAGTAGGATTGATCCGCTTGGTGGTCTCATAGTTCCGCAAGTAGCAATCCTGTAAGAACCCGCCGCGCAGGCTGGTCACTTTGCTATGAGGCGGAAGGCTGATATCAACATCAATCGGGTCGCCCTTGCGGGCTCCCGGTTGAATGATCCCGGTCACAATCACCATGGCATTATTGGGAGAAGACAAGAGCGTCTTGGGATTACGGACCTTGCGTTTGCGGAGCTCATTTTCCAGGTAGGTCTTGAGCGTGCCGGGCGGAGTACCTCCTCCGGTCCCGTCCAAACCGGTAACCAGCCCCACTCCGCTGGCAATGACCGGCTCCACATTGGCCACATCGGTGATGTCGCCGACAGTGATGACATCAAATACCGGCTCCTCTATCTCTTCCTCTTCGGTTTGCAGTCGCGTTTGAGTTTGAAAGCAGCCGGGAAGAATTCCCAGCGTCCCGATTAGGAACAGAAAGCAGACGATCCAGCCTCGGTTTTTGCAATACATATCCAGTCCCCCGCCGCTGAAAGAACAGACGGTTACCGCACGAGGCTACCTACCCCATGGAATACGAATAGAGATGGCGTTGCGAGCGGCGAAAGATAAAAAGAGCGACCAGAAGTGTCAAGAGGGAAATTTTTTCTGGGATTTCCACTCGTTCCCACTGAATTTTGCGATTCTTCCGATATCTTGGGTGAGACTTTGTTGGAAAAGGAGGTCAAGCTAATTTGGGGTATGGGGCTAGCCGTTCGTTTAGTTCCTGAAGCTATGGCCTCTTTGCGATTGTTGATTTTCGAAAAGTATCATCAACCTTCCTACTCCCCAAACGGGCAACTCCACTCCCTTTTTCAACCTCCATCGTATCCTTTTCTACACTGGCTTTGCCAAGTAAACAGGAATCCAATCAATGGGAGATTCATTCCCGCCACTCCCATTTTCCAGCTTTTTGTTTGGAGAAAACCTCGGTTTCGGAATACAACAACCATTGCCATTTGATTCCGGGCGATCAAGTACCAAGAGACTACCGAAAGGGACAATATGTCGGATTTAAAAGATAAAGTGGTGTGGGTAACCGGGGGCGGAAGCGGCATTGGTTTGGCGACAGCTCGACTATTCCTGGAGGAAGGTGCGGTCGTGATCATCTCCGGCAGGAATGGGGAAAAGCTTGCAAAGGCTGCCGAATCTCTCGATGGTGGGTCCCGGTTGACTACTCAGATCCTGGATGTTTCCGATGCTGAGAACGTGCAGGCAGTTGCCAAGCAAATAGTGGAACGCCAGGGACGCATCGACATACTGGTTAACAATGCCGGGACAAATCTTAAGGAACGCAAGTTTCGGGAATTGACCCCGGAGGGTTGGGATAAACTGATTCGCACGAATTTGGATGGGGCATTCTATTGCATTTATGCCGTCCTTCCTCAGATGCTGGAGCGGAAAGAAGGATTTATCGTCAACATCAGCTCCATTGCCGGCAAACGGGCCAGCCCATTGGGAGGGACTGCGTATTCTGCCTCCAAATTCGGCATGACATCCTTGGGCTTATGCCTGGCGACCGAGGAAAAAGATAATGGCATCCGGGTTACCAATATCTATCCCGGTGAGGTAGAGACCCCCATCTTGGACATGCGGCCAAATCCGGTTACCGAGGAGCATCGGCAACGCATTTTGCAGCCCGATGACGTGGCCTCGGCCGTTTTGTTTGTGGTCAAACTTCCCCCTCGAGCATCGGTTCCGGAACTGGTTATCAAACCGACCACGCAGAATTACGTTTAAGTTGTTTTTGGAATTCCACACTTGATCTTGTTGGAATCATTGGGACAATCATAGAAATGCTCGGTACCATCCCCCAGGAAAAGGGTTGAAAGCCATGTTGCGGATTCTCGGCTCCCAAAAACGTTTTTGTGATGGTTTAACCCGAAGAGACCTCCT
>CAZPPD010000259.1:0-7541 GCA_964588185.1 uncultured Alcaligenaceae bacterium
TGGACTTTCCATTTAATTCTATAAACCAGTGAAACGGAAGAAGTGCGAAACCCCAAATATTCTCTGACCGAACTGCTTCCCAATCTTGCACCAGTTTTCGGAGGAGCCAAATACACCATAGCCTGGTAATCCAGGAATCAGCATCGCCGGACCCGGGGGACGAAAACTGCCGTTAAACCCGATAGCGACGGTGGACAGAGCACCGCAAAAGCCGTTTGCTGACGGTGAAATGAATGCCAAACAAAGCCAATCAATGCTATTGGCGTTGTTTGGCAACGGAAGTCAACATTTACCCGGTGATTGCCGGGAATTGACATCCATTGTCAACGAGTCTGGTAAACGGAAATGAGTATGAGCTAGGTCCACCCTCCTGTCTATTGAACAGGTTCCCACACGGTCCCTACACCTTTTCTTTCATCCCCCTGGTTTTCCCATCCCAGCCCTTCGAGTAGGCCGCGAAGTTTATTGAGGTCACTAGTGAGTAGACAGAAGATCGAACGTCACAATAAATGGCTCGGCAACTCAGAAATTTCGGAGCGGTTGGAATTTAAAAAACGCAGAGATCGCAAAGAACGCAGAGAAATACTTTTATTACCTCTCAGCGTCCTCAGCGTTCTCAGCGTTTCTATATTTGAGGAAGAGAAAATGTCCGAATCCTTTTTTTCTGCCGGCCTCGCTTGCGTCGCGTTTTTTAGAACCGCAGAGATTGCAAAGAACCCAGAGAAATACTTTAATTACCTCTCAGCGTCCTCAGCGTTCTCAGCGTTTCTGTATTTTTTTCCATTGTTCTTCAAGAAATAGAGGAATGAACTCCCCATTTGCCAACGGTTCCTTTCCACCTTCCATGTCACTTCGATGTCCACCCCTCACTGCTAAACGGTTGGCTGCGCTTGCTTGGTCGGTTCCGCAATTGTGGATTCCCTTGTTGTGTTGGTTTGTTCTTTCTCCCAGGCTTGCACCCATTCATCCCAAGAAATTTCAAATTCCGAGTACAGGAGATTTGCGCGGTTGAGATTTGCTTCCTTCTCCTCGGTTCTATTGGGGCGAAGGGCGATTTCGAGAGGCTGGGAGAAATCTCCGTTCGGCCATAAGATCAAGTATTTTTCCCCAACGGTGTATTGGAGGTCCTTTTCCTCCAGCTTGGAACGGAGGTAGGAGTCGAGGATTACTACCCCGCAAAGTTTGAAGAAACCCGAAAGGGCATATTCCACCACTTGGGATTCCTTCTCCTCAAGCTGTTCCAACCAACCGCGTTCCGAAACATCGCCAAGCAACCATCCTTGGCGATGGTCCAGATGGATGACCGCCGGAGCATCCGGAAACTGGGAACATACCAGTTCAATGGAAACCCGGGTATTAGCCAGTTCGATTTTCTTGGGATAGATGGTCAGGTGGGCCAGGGTTCTGCTGTAACGCAGTAATTCAATGAACTCACGCTCCACAAAATGGTTGACGTCGTCCACGACATGGATGCGTTTTTCTTCACAGCGATGCAGGCTTTTTTCTTTACCTTTTCTGGCGGCGGAGCGCATCTTGCGGAAGATGGTGGGAACGGTGCCGGAGTGAAATCCGGGCTTTAAGAGCCGCAATATAGTTTCCCCATGGCTGCCCACCGGAATGGCTTTGAGGTTCCTCTGCCGGTTGGCTTCATATAATCGCCAGCCTTCTTTGAGTTCCCAAACCAAGAAGCCGAATATGCCCGGTGTGCCGAAAACAATCGCACTGGTCAGTAAGCCCGCAAGATAGGGGTCCATCCCCAATTGGGTGATAAAGATACTCGGCAAGATTGCCAAGAGCGGCAACATAAACTTTCCGGCTACCGTCACTACCGGGAAGTGTTTGATGGGATTGACGGTTGGCTCCACAATCAACACGATCAGAAATCGGAAAAGATAGGAGATTCCCGACCAAAAGAAACCAAAAACAGCTTTTATCCCCAATGACAACGAACTGTCACTGGTTCGGAAACGGAAATACTGGTCGATGCCGTAGAGAAAGCGCTCGGCAGTACCGACGACTTTTTTAAACCATTCACTGATGGTCGCCAACAGGGCCGGGATCAGTTCGATGCCGATATGATTCAACCCGCTGACAATCCAATCGGTGATATATTCGTCGATCAATCTGCCCAAACGGGTGTTGAAGAAAAATACCACCAACAAAAACACAATCGCACTCAAGAGATTCGAAATCTGCAGCGGTATCTGCCAAAGGCGGGCAATCATCCAGGACAAGCCGGCCAATATGAGCGGTTTCAACAAATAGCGATTGAAAAACAGCAGCGGAGCACTACCGATGATGCGTTTCACAATCGGCAAATTGCCGAAGGCAGCCGGCACGTCATAAAAAATGAACTTCAGTCCTTTTCCAAGCCATACAAATCCTTGGCCGACTTTATTCCGGAAACCTGCATTATGGATCAACAGGAAGATAAATAAACCAATGATGCCCACACTCCACGGAGTTGTCAGATGATCCGGGATTGCCGGTTCGGGGTGGGTCATGGGATTGTTTTCACGCGTGTGATCAGAGCCTCCTCCTTTGGGCAGGAAGTGCAGGATTTCCAAGTAGAGATAATAGAGCCCCTTCAAGGCCACAAACGCTCCGCCGAAGGGAACGGCAAAATACTTCGTCAAAAACCGTCCCAATTTTGTGCCGAAGGATAAGGACGTGAAGCTTTGCAGCCAACGCAGGTAGAATTCCCCGGGCCGATACACTCCCTCTAATCGATCGGTAAAAATGCGGTTCAATTGATGGACACTATCGCCAACCAGGAAATTTTTTGGACTGGACAGATCTCCCAACTTTAACTGATTGCGGGCAATGGCATCGCGCACATCCGGCATGATGAGAATGCCGTTTTCCACAATACAATCCACCAGCTCGCCTTTCACTTTGTCCCGGGCCACTCGCTCGGGAACATTCCTCGGCGTGAAATCCACCTGCTGCAGGCATTGTTCGACGATGGGGCGAAAATACTGGCGAACCCGGTCTTCCCATCTGTCGATCAACTGTTGGAACAAATTAACCAGGCGGTGGCGTTGCTCGTAGGTCAGGTCCAAAAGGGCGAGCCGATGATAAGCACTTTTTAAATGCTTTAAAGGGCGGACTTCCCGGATGGCGGTGATCTCGCGGCGCATTTCCTTCTTCCCAAAGGAAAAAAGCCAGCGGGATAAACTCACGGAAAAAATGCCTTTCTCGCGGTCCATGCACACATTTTGCAGATCATAGAGAAGCCGGGCTGCCGGGTTGAAAAATCCGCGAGAAGCAATTTCCAGGAGCGGCAACAGGGCTTTTTGCCATTTGTCGACTTCCTCTTCGGTCAGATCGATGGCTTCCTTGAGTCGCAAAGTGAGATTGATTACTTCCTTTTGCGCCTCGTCAGCGGCCTTTTCGGCTTCCGTTTCCGAACCTCGTTTGATAAGGCTCTTATGAAGGATAGCAGCGCGGACGGGGTTGCCGATTTTGCCCGCCTGAACGGCTTTCTTTATCCGGAGTTTATTTCTCCAGCGAGAGAATTTGTTTTGGTTGACAAGGGCCGAGGTTTTTCTTTTTCGCCGGTGGGATTTTCTTTTCGGCTTTTTGCGAGTGGGTTCCGTGATTCCGGGTAATCTCGTTTCCGTAAAAATCTTTTCGGCATTGACATCCATGGCAAATAGGTCGTCCAGTTTCCTTCCGTGTAAGGCTGGAAAGTAGGGAGTCAATAAATGAGGGGCGAAGAACTGTAGCTCCAAATAAAAGGCAACAAAGCGGCTGTAAATGGTTTCGATTTTCTTCGGGTCATAGATTTGATTTTCCCGAGTCAGGACCATCTTAATTTCCTCGAACTCGGTGAAGCCGAGTAGGTCGATCCGCTGGAGAACATCCCTGTTCTCAAGATTATTCCGCGAAAAGTTCTCCTCCACCTCCAACCGAACCCGGCAGTGAAATAATCGCTGCCAGTAAGTTTGCAGCGTATCCAACCGGTCCAGTTCTTTCTCCTCTTCCGGTTCGGCCAAAAGAATCAGCTTGTTGGGGAGATCCTCTGTCTTCTTGCCGTTAAGTTCATCCGCATGAACGTATTGCAGAAACGTTTCCCGGTCGATCATAAAGCTCTGGCAGCGCAGCAATTGGAAGCCGGAGATATTCAGCGATTGGCTTTGCCAAACCACTCGGCGGATAATCCGAACAGGTAGAAGAACGACGGCAGGGTCTTGGGCGAGCAAAATAGAAGTCAATTCTTCCTTGGTGATCTTTGCGGGAACAGTGGACATATTGTTTTCCGGAGGAACCATCTTTGGTAATCCTTCTACCCATGAAATTTGCTATCCAACATCTTACTAATCCTTAGGAAAGAGCCTAAGGACATTTCGACGGGAGCAACCGGAAATCGACACAATTCTTGCCCGATAATCCGAAAGCATAAAAGGCTGTCTGTCACCGGAAATTATGATTTTAGTGCAAAATGGGTATGCAGGATTTCCCTGAGATTCGGATAGATTGCCGCTGTTTCGCTCTTTCAGTTACAACTTGGTGGTTGTAAACGGCAATAAATTCAACTTCCTATTTTTCAAGAAGGACTTGATTTGTTTGTTCGAAAATCCCCCAATCGTCTTCTAGTTAGGAGAAAGGAAAGATGATCTTATGCCGAGTCGGATTGTTTCTGGGTTTTTCCATTCTTCACCTTGCCGACTGACAATATGGCAAGCCAACGAACTTACTACCCCCGACAGGATTCGAACCTGTGACCCCTGGTTTAGGAAACCAGTGCTCTATCCACTGAGCTACGGGGGCAACCATAATAGAAATACCAAAATGGGCGGTTTTAGGTAAGACTATAAATCTACTACTTTGTCACCGCAAAAACACGGGATTGGCAACGATGGGAAATATCCCTGTAATTCAGGACATTTTTTACGGCGAAGCCTTTACTCACCAATGGCCAGGGTCGCCGCGAAGGTGGCGCACCCGGGAAAAACTTGGATTTTTGAGGGCAAGTGATGACTGCGCATAGCAAGGCTCGGCTGGGGTTTATTGGTGCCGGTTGGTGGGCTACCGCCAATCACATGCCCCTGTTAGCCAAACGCTCGGATGTGGAACTGACTGCCGTTTGCCGCTTGGGGGCGGCGGAATTGGAGCAGGTGCAAAAGGAATTTGGCTTCCGTTATGCCACGGAGAACGCAGAGGAACTGGTGCAATTTCCGGATCTAGACGGGGTCATTGTTTCATCGCCGCATACTCTGCATTATGAGCATGCCCGCTTGGCATTGGACAAGGGCTTGCACGTAATGTGCGAGAAACCCATGTGCATTAAAGGAGACCATGCCCGGGAATTGGTACGCTTGGCCACGGAGAAAGGTCTTCATTTACTGGTCCCCTATGGCTGGCACTACAAGCCGTTTTTCCACCAAGCGAAGCGATGGTTGGATGAGGGCAAAGTAGGCGCCATTCAATTTGTGCTTTGCCACATGGCCTCGCCCATTCGGGATCTCCTGCAGGGAAAACGCTTTCTGGCCGAGGAGAGCAGCGGTCAAGCCGGCGGGATAATGTTCGAGCCGGACCCAAAAACCTGGGCCGATCCCAAGGTTGCCGGTGGTGGCTACGGCTATGCCCAGATTTCTCATAGCACGGGAATGCTGTTTTGGCTGACCAACCTGATGCCGGAAAGGGTGTATGCCTTGATGTCTGCCCCGAATGCGGAGGTTGATGTCTATGATGCGATAACTGTCCGCTTTGAAGGCGGAGCGATCGGCACTATATCCGGGGCCGGCACGATCCCCAGCTCCGGCAATCCGCTGTACCAAGTCGACATACGCATCTTTGGTTCCGAAGGATTGTTGATGCTCGACTGCGAGCGAGCCCGTTTGCATTTGCGCCGGCATGACGGTTACGAAGAAAAATTAGATCTGGCAAAAGATGCCGGAGTCTATAGCTGCGATGGTCCGCCCCATAATTTTGTGGATCTGATTCTCGGCAAAACCTCCGAAAACTTCGCTCCGGGAGAGGCGGGTATGCGCTCGATTCTACTTTTGGATGCAGCCTATCGGTCGGCAATCAGTGGGAAGAGTGAAACTGTCTAGCGCGGCTTAACTACTCCCAAAAAGCGCTGAAGGATCGATGATTGTAAAAATCCGACTGCCTTCTAATTATCTCTTACTTCGAAAATCCACATTCAACAATCCACTCAACCAAGGCTGGCGACTTTCGGTTCCAAGGATTACTCAACACACCGAAGAGTCAGCGTATACCAGACGACTCCGCCATCAATAAGGTCCAAGCGTACTTTGGTGGCTTCAACCTTCGGCATTGGATCGGAAACCAACTCATAGGGAGTGGTATCCCTGGGATGAATGGACGCATAGGCCAGGTTTATTCGATCCCGTTGCAGTTAAAGATCCAGGGGGCGTTCACTAGAACCAACAATTTTTCCCGTGGCTACAATTTTCGAAGAAGAACCTTCGGGCACGATTTTCGCCTGACAATTCTTCAGGAATGCTGTCCGCCGAATCTCCAGGGCTACTTCTCCCCACAATCCACCTTCAGGATGAGACGAAAACAGTATCACATTCAGCTCGTTGCGTTTTTGCAAGTGCGAGGTAATTTCAAATTCATGAGGACAATCTTTCTCAACGACTGAACCAAGCTCTTTCCCGTTGAGTGTGACCGTGGCGTTTTCCGACAGACCTTCGAAGGTTAACCAGACGCGTTCAAAGGAGTCGATTTGTCCCGGATAGCCGAACTTGCGGGTGAACTGAACGGACCCTGCGAAATTCTCCAGTCCTCCATCTTTCCAGTGACAAGGCATGGTCATTTTTCCGGGCACCGGCAAGGTTTCTCCGGAAAGACGTTCGACGGGTTTGAAATCCCAAGGTCCTCGTAATCGAATTCGGTGTGGGTACATGGTGCTGAGTAGAAAATAGAAACTAAGGTTTTTTCCATCTGCCCCCGGTCATCTCCGATAACAGGAAGGAAAAGTCCTGGTAGGGATATTGGTCGGGGGGACCTTGAGCGTGGTGGTAAAGACTCCGGTCTGGTTTGTCTCTCAAACAAAGTAAACTGCTGGAAACGGTTCCCCTGTCTTGACCGTGCAAACAGATTGGCGGATCTCCATTTTGACAACACAGTTGCTGAAGGGCCGCAAGGCAATGTTGACTGTTTGCATAATCTCGGGAACATAACCAGTTCAATGCGTGATTAACTCGCCGGTCTCCGCCGTCATTTACGTTTTCGTTGGCGACCACATGCAGCCCCGGGGGCAATGGCTTGATTCGCAACCAATCGCCCGCCTCAAAAATGACCACCCGATCTTGATCCGAACAGATAATGTTGCACCCGGCATAGCGATTGAGGTCCAATTCTTTTTGAGCAAGGTCCAGAGCTTTGGAGATCGAGGTACATTCCAGCATTTCCCGGGCGAGCAAACCTCGGCTCCGAGGTTGAGGGGGAACGTTGGATTTTTTGCGGTTGGTCACGGCGACCACCATGCCCCGGTCGTTTACTCCTAACCAGGTGCCTTGCGCCAAGGAATCGATCCCGGCGATTGCTCGTGCAGGTCCTTCTAA
>CAZPPD010000260.1:0-7506 GCA_964588185.1 uncultured Alcaligenaceae bacterium
TAGCGAGGAAATACCTGGCCCCCAATATCCTTATCAGTAACCCAATCAACAGTGGGGATTTTCTTTAATCGGCTTTTTTACAACCGGGATGCCTGGTCGAGGTCCAGCCGGACATGATTCAGGAACTCTTCCCTTATTCCTATACTTATGGAAAGAAACCATACCGAGTCTTTGGGTATGTGAAACTTGGAAATCAAGTGGCTGTGGTTCGAATGCCGCCCGGACTGCCAAGGGGAAGGTTCAAAGGGACCCTTGAACCTTTAACTGTGCTCGAAAAGAAACTGATTGTACCCTGGCTCGAGGGCTACGAACCCGGTTGCCGGGTAAGCCGGTTTCGACTGGATATGGTTACCCCACTGTTTTGGTGGATTTGCAGATTGAATCTGGCCATCCTCGTTGTTCTGGTCGCAGCAATGGCCTGGTGCTTGTATAACCTCCTGCTACTTACCCTCAAACCCGAACGCCATCCCATTTTTCTTTCCTTGCAACGATTTGGCAGCCCCAGGGCATTAGCCAGGGAAATCCAACAGGAAATTAATCAACCTGCTACCCAAAAGCTTGGCCGGCTTTACTTGACGGAGAACTGGGTCTTGGCAAATCGAGGCAGAAATTACCTTCGCCGTTCGGAAATATCATCGGCAAAACGAGTTTCCCTTCATGGAGACTTTGACTTGGAGAAGTGTATCATCGAGGACTTTGAAGGCTTTCAGATAATCGCTTCGGGATCTGCCAAGGAAATGGATGACTTGGCAAGTTTATTGCAATCCAAACCGATCTGTGAGATCAAGGAAAAAACTAAATTGGCTGCCTGATGGTTTTTCCGCAGTTTGCTAAGCTTAATCTATCACGAAAGAAGATGTCCGATATAAAATGACTGCTATGAATTCCGTTTCCCTGGTAATTCATTACCACCAACAAACCAAACATCACCCCAAACGATATGCCCGATCCTTGGGATTTATGGATTGGGCCAATCAACCGAATCCGTTTCGATCTTTTGAAGGAGCACGGAAGGTTCTTCTCGACCATCCGCCATTGGATTCCCTGCCAACCTACGACGGGCTCTTCCTGGATGAGAAGCTGCCATCTCAGGAAATCAGCCGATCCAGTATAAGCCGCATATTTTTCGATAGCCTGGCTTTATCTGCATGGAAACAAGCTCGGGGCACTCGTCCCTGGTCACTGCGGATCAATCCGTCCAGTGGGGCACTTCACCCTACCGAAGGTTATTTGGTTTCCGGACCGATTGCCGGGATTGCCAACAAGCCTGGAGTCTACCACTACCTGCCTTATCACCATGGTTTGGAGAGGCGCAGTGGGATCCCAAGTGAAACTTGGGAGACCATGGCACCCGGCGGTATTTTCGTAGGCCTCACTTCGATTTATTGGCGGGAGTCCTGGAAATATGGAGAGAGGGCATTTCGGTATTGCCACCATGATGTGTGACATGGGATCGGGACCATCTCGTTTGCAGCCAGAATGTTGGGGTGGCGAACCAAGCTGGTGCCTTTCGTTTCCGATGAGCAGTTGGGATTATTGCTGGGAACACAATCACAGACTGGGATCGAGGCAGAGCATCCCGATTGTTTGCTGGCGATTTGGCCCGATGCAATATCCAACGAAAGCACCCGTATTTCAGATTCCGTTTGGGACCAGATGAAATCAGTGGCCGTGGACGGCCGGCCTTATCAGTTAAGCAAGGACCACTACCACTGGCCAATTATCGATGAGGTCAGCCGGGCGACCGCATTTCCCGGTGGTAATCCGGAGATGCTGGAAACACCGTCGCAAGCTAAAAAGCCGGCAATTCCCCCTCAGCTTAAAGATCGAGGTTTATCTGCCCAACAAATCATCCGCCAAAGAAGGAGTGCGGTGGACATGGACGGCCGGACTTCTATCACCGGCGATACGTTTTACCTCATGCTGGCAAGAACCATTCCCCATCCGGAGAAGTTTCCGTTCTCGGTACTTCCCTGGCAACCGAAAGTTTCCTTGGCGATTTTCGTCAATCGCGTGGAAGGTTTGCCAACGGGTTTGTATATGCTGGTACGTCACCCCAGCCATCGCAGTCGTCTCGCTTCGTGTTTGCATTCGGAGTTCGAATGGCTGAGACCTTCCGGTTGTCCCCCGGAATTGGAATTGTACTTGTTGACAACCGATACCCCGTCCCGAGTTCACCGGTCGGCCAAGGTGGTTAGTTGTGGCCAGGACATTGCAGCGGATGGAGCATTTGCGTTAGGGATGATCGCCGAATTTGAGTCTACCCTCAATGACTATGGTCCTTGGTTTTACCCTCGGCTCCATTGGGTGACCGGCTTGATCGGGCAGGTCCTTTACCTGGAAGCGGAAGCGGCCGGAATCCGAGCCACCGGGATTGGTTGTTTTTTTGATGATGTTATGCACGAGATATTGGGAATTCAGGATCTAACCTGGCAAAGTTTGTATCACTTTACGGTGGGGGGAGCGGTGGAGGACTCGCGCTTGAAAACAATTCCGCCGTATGCGCATTTGACTTGAAGGGATGAGTGAAGGATTTGTTTATTCCGTTTTCTCAAGTCAACAATAAACTCTCTTCTTGATCCATAGCGTCATACCACTGTTGGAGTTCTTGGAGTTCATCCGCTGAAAGCTTCATGCCCCGGGTAGCTTTATCATGCAATATCAATACTTGAGAATCTTTAGTCATGAAAATTTGTTCCTTATGTTGGAAACTATAGCGTCCAGATTGCCTTTTAGTTTTTCCCCTCCGCCCGCTTAATCTCAATTTTTAATTTATGTCCTTCGACTTTCACGTCAGCGGAATAGTCTGCATCTGTGATTTCTTCCGAAGCCCATTCGACTACCAAAGTCTCTTGAGCAATATATTCCCGATGGGTCTCGGTAGCCTCTTGCAGCTTCTCAGCTTCTGTTTCCAGTCGAAGAATTATCCGGTCCTCTAAGGCTAGATTCGCTTCCTTGCGGCTGTTTTGTACGTGGCGGATCACCTCTCTGGACAGTCCCTCCAACTCCAACTCAGGAGTTACCCGAGCGTCAAGTGCCAACTGCGTTTTGCGGTCTGCTAAACCAGCCCAACCTTCGTCGGCTTTGGTTTGTACCAGCAGGTCGCCTGGTTCCAAGGTGACCGTTTCACCGGACACTTGCACCTCAAAGGATTGACCACTGGTTGCCTTACCGGCTAACTCATTGGCATCCATGGAGGCCAGCACCTTTTGCAGTTCCTTGAGCAGAGGTCCTATCCTTGCACCTAAGGTCTTGAAGTTGGGCTTCACCTCTTGTTGTAACATGGAACCGTTACCGTTTTCGTGCAGAGTCACCTGCTTGAGGTTGAGCTCCTCACAGATCTGGTCGGAGAATCGCTTTACGGCTCGTTTGTCGAGGTCATCGCCGGGTTGAATCTTCAGTTCCGCCAATGGTTGCCGCACTTTGATCTTCACCAGGTTTCGAGTAGCGGAACCTAGCGACACCAGCCGCAATAAGGAACTCATCTCAGCCGATAGGTCCTCATCGATCAGCGACTCATCAGCGACGGGATAGTCGCAGTGGTGGATACTTTCTTGACTGTCGTTGCCGGCTTTCAGGTTTTGGTAAATCGACTCGGTCAAGAAGGGGACAATAGGTGCAAACAGCTTGGCCAAGGTCATTAGGACGGTGTACAAGGTCTGATAAGCAGCGACTTTGTCCTGACTCTGCTCACTCTTCCAAAAGCGCCTGCGATTGCGGCGGACGTACCAGTTGCTCAGGCGGTTGTCGACAAAATCTTCGGCTTCCTGGCAGAACGCCATGATATTGACGTCTTGAAACTCCTCGTGGGCCTTTTGAATCAGCTTCTGCAAATCCGACAGGATCCAGCGATCGATATCCGGCCTGTTCGCGACCGGGATTGGCGGAGCAGTTGGATCGAAGTCATCCAACCGGGCGTAGTTGCAGAAGAAGGAATAAGTGTTCCACAGTTTCATGATGAACTTGCTGCGGATTTCTTCCGCGGGACCAGGTCCGAAGTTCAAGTTATGCACAGGGTTATTGCGGCAGAACATCCAGCGGATGAGGTCCGCACTCATGGGATGATAATGAGTCTTGAGGGCGAGGAACTCACGGCCATCGACCTTGGCCATGTCCTCACGCAGGGATAGGTAGCCGGAGGGCAGACTACGGGAAGCTTGGACCTCCGGTTTCAGTTTGGGATTTCGCTCGACAAAGAGGTCATAGCCTTCATCCGCAGCCCCCTCGAAAGGAATGGCATTACCTTTGGACTTGGACATCTGCTGACCTTCCTGATCGCGAACCAAGGCATGTCCCAGGAGAACTTTAAAGGGGGCTTTTCCTTCCATCATAGTGCTCATTGCTAGGAGGGCATAGAACCAGTTGCGGAACTGGCCCGGGAAACATTCGGTGATAAAATCCGCCGGAAACCATTTCTCCCAATACTTCCGGTCGGTGTTGTATTTCATCGTTGAAAAGGGAACGATACCGGCATCCAGCCACGGATTACCTACGTCGGGGATGCGCGACATCAGGTTGCCGGTCTTTGGATTGCGAATCTTGATGAGATCCACCCATGGCCGATGCGGGGAGTGGCCTTCGAACTCTTCCCAGCCTGCGACCGCCCGCTCCTTCAGTTCCTCCCGGGAGCCGATGACCTCAAAGTGCCCGGTTTCCTCATCCACCCAGATGGGTAGAGCCAATCCCCAGTAGCGTTTCTTGGAGATCATCCAATCGCCCATGTTTTTCAGCCAGTCCAACTCTCGCTGCTGGCCATAGTCGGGAATCCACCGAATGTCATGGCAGATCTTCATGATCTCTTCGCGCCAAGACATGTTGATGAACCATTCGTCCACCAGGCGGAAAAGCACCTCAGACTTACAGCGCCAGCAATGGGGGTAGCTGTGAGGGTAGCGTTCAACTGCAAGGAGGAGTCCCTTCTCTTGGAGGTTCTCCAGGATCCAGTCGGTGGTTTCGTGAGCGGTAGCGGATTTGCCGTCCAATTCACCAAAGCCGGATTCGTAGGTGCCGAACTCATCGAGCGGAGCGATAGGGGCCAGTTGTTCCTGCCGACCTAAGGAGAAGTCCTCCTTCCCACAACCGGGAGCGATGTGCACAATACCGGTTCCTTCTTCCTCCCCGACTTCTTCCCAGGCGATAACGCGGTGGAGATCTCTACCCCCTTTGTCCGGACCCCAGTCTTGTTTCTGGACGACATCCGCAATGTCTTTAGGAAAGCCATAGGCGGCTTGCTGAGCAGGCATCTCATCAAAGGGACCGTCGTAGGTCCATCCCAGCATCTCCTTGCCTGCGATTTCGCCTTCAATCTCAAAGCCGCCTTTTTCCTTGAAGATCTGCTCCAGGGATTTGAGCTTGGGGACACCTTCCACCCATTCTTTGCGTTTGAATTCTTCTTCCTTGCGTTTGGCAGTAAGAGCTCCTTTAGCGATGTAGAATATTTCGTCGCGATGACGGAGTTTGACGTAGGTTAGGTTGGGATTTACCGCCGCACCTACGTTGCTGGTTAACGTCCAAGGTGTGGTGGTCCACACCAAGAGGTTTTCTTTGTCTCCGGACTTGGGATTGCGCAGGGGAAACTTCACAAACACGGCCCGATGAGCCACCATCTTGTAACCTTCGTGCATTTCCATCTGGCTGAGACCTACAGCACAACGCGGGCACCAAGGCATGGCATCGTAGGCTTTGTAGACCAAATCCCGGTTGTGACACTTTTTGAGGAAGCTCCAGATGGTGTAGTTGTTCTCCTCCGACATAGTGAAATAACTACGCCGCTCGCCCGGTTTCTTCGCCCAGTCCGCATCCGTGCGGTCCCAGTCCATCCAGTAACCCAAGCGAATGGATTGGTTGGTCTGGACTCGGGCAAATTTATTGACTCGTTCCTTGCATTCTTGGACGAACTTGTCGATGCTGGCAAAACTGTCGCCCGGAACCATGTTTTCAATGTCGCGTTTGCTTTGGAATTGATGTTCTTTTTCGACCTCGACCTCTACCCATAGCCCTTGGCAATCAAACCCATTCTGATAGCGAAGCTCATGCCCGGTCATTGCATAGTAGCGCTGGTAGGCATCCTTATAAGTTCGGCCCCAAGCATGGTGAACGCCCATGGGGTTGTTGGCGGTAATCGGACCATCCAGGAAGGACCAGCGGGGTTTGCCGCGGTTTTTCTCGCGCAGCTTTTCAAAGGCTTGAATCTCATCCCAGAATTGCAGGATATGCCGCTCCTGAGATGGGAAATCAACCTGGTTTTCGACCTTGGCAAAGGGCATTTTCTTCTCCTATCCGGACCTCGAACTCCAGCCTCGGAAATATCAATAGAATAGGGGCTTACTATTTGGAATTATCTTATCAGATGAGAATAAGTTAGGCCCATCTCCATCGCGAAAAGGATCAAAAGGATGAACGAAAAACCAGTATATTCCATAGCAGTGTTGCCGGGGGATGGTATCGGCCGGGAAGTGATTGAGGAAGCAGTCAAAGTTCTCCATGCTGTCGAGAAACATCAGGACAGTTATTCCTTGTCCCTGGAAACGTATGAATGCGGCGCCGATTGTTACCAGCGGACCGGGGAAGATTTACCGGCAGCTACTTTGGATGCAGTGCGCAACGCCGATGCAACTCTTCTGGGAGCCATGGGACATCCGAATATTCGTAAACCCGATGGAACGGAGTTGGTTCCTCAAGTAACCTTGCGAAAGGAACTGGATTTATATGCCGGGGTTCGGCCTTGTAAGTTGTATGCCGGGGTACCGACGCCCTTGGCCAATTGTGTTGCCGGGGACATTGACTTGGTGATCATTCGGGAACAGACCGAAGGGTTGTTCGCTTCGATGAACGGCGGGATTGTTCTGCGGGACGAAGTTGCCACCGATACGATGGTGATGACTCGCGAAGGAGTGTACCGGGTGTGTAATTTCGCTTTCCAACTGGCACTCAAACGAAGTCGTCTACGCCCCCGAGAAAATCAGCGAGTAACCGGGGTGGACAAAGCAAACATCTTCAAGAGCTTTACCTTTATCCGCAGGATCTTCGACGAAGTAGCAAAAACCTTTCCCGAGGTCGAAGCCGATTCGGCCTATATCGACGCCCATGCCTTCCACTTGGTGCAGAAACCGGAGTGGTTTGATGTGATCGTCACGGAAAACATGTTCGGAGATATTCTGTCGGACTTGGCCGCAGGGTTAGTGGGCGGAATGGGAATGGCCCCTTCCGGCGATATCGGCGATGACCATGCGGTTTTCCAGCCGGCTCATGGGACCGCTCCGGATATCGCAGGGCAGGGACTTGCCAATCCGTTCGCAGCTATCTTATCCGCCGGAATGATGCTGGAATGGTTGGGTCAGAGAAAAGCGGATGATTCTTTGCTGGCCGGCGCGAACCAAATTGAATCGGCAGTGGCAAAGGTCCTGGAAACCGGAAACCTCCGAACTCCGGACCTTGGGGGCAATGCCACTACCACCCAGATTGGTGATGCCGTTGCAGAAGTTCTCCAGGGATGACACCTTGTTT
>CAZPPD010000261.1:0-7497 GCA_964588185.1 uncultured Alcaligenaceae bacterium
GCACCAAGATCTGGTTTAAGGAGTCTTTCTTGGTTTGCAGCTTTAGTTCCAGATCGCGGTTGATCTGTTCCAATTCATCCAAGACTGCTTTTCGGCGTTCTTTAATTTTGTTCTGGGCATCTTCCACATAGGCTTCAGCCACGGCGTTAACAATTTCCTCGAGCCCTTCGGGGCTGCCGTCCTGTAAATAAATGCGCAGGATACCCGGGCCCAGCTTATAGTCCGCTTTGATATTTTTGTTCAGCCAGGTAATCGCATGAATCTTGTCCTGTACCGCGGCAAGTTTGGCCACGCTTTCATCATTCAATGCCTTCCGCAGCACCGGGGTGCTGGTGACCATGGCTTTTTGGTCTTCGCGGTATAGTTTTGGGTCAATGTATGCTTCACCGAATTCTTCGTAATGAGGAGGTGCTTTCACTTCAACTAAAGCGACGGCGGTATACACCGCCGGCATGATTTGCATGACAATCAAGACGGTGGCGGTGGCCCCCAACAAGGCAATCAACAACGCCGAAAACCAACAACGGCGAAAGGAATACCACAGACTGCCGGCCGTAGGTGCCGCGGTTAAGGCGGGCGGGCCTGCCGGCGATTGATTTTGCCCGGACATCGCCAAGAAAGCCCCGTTCATGGGCATGGTATTGGTTGTCGCCATCTCCGGGTCCCTGGTATTGGGTTGGGGAGTACGAGATAAATGGGCCGGAGTTGGCTGATTCTGGGGGTGAGACATTTTCCTATCTCCGAAAACGGGGAATTTCCTTTGGCGTGCCCGGATGGACCTGTTAGAAAAAGTTAACAATCTCTGTTATTCAACCATGGCTTGCGTATTGCCTTGGGGCAAACCGGAATTCCAATTTCTAGCGAAAGTTAGCTGTTTCCGGCTTCTCCCGTTCCCTGCCGGGAAATACTCCGGGAATGCCGACGGATAGTGGTGATTTGCTATCCACCTCCACCAACAGCCGGGAAAGAAATTTTAATTCCAACCACAGAAGTCCAAGAGCCATTGGCATCATCAACCAGCCGGCAAAATCATGAATGAATTGCCCCATTTCTTTGCCGCTGTGGTAGTAAAAAATCCCGGTAATGGTGATGCGGAGAATATTGACAATCAAGGCAACCGGGATAGCACTGAGCAAAATAACCATGCGATCCACAAGAGGACGCTGGATTATCAATGCTACCGCTGTCGATAAGGCGAAAAAGGTAAACAGCATACCCAGGCCATTACAAGCATCCAACACCTCCAGGCGAACTCCCTCAATCAGTATGAGATTTCCTTCCGATAACGCCGGTAAGCCGACAGTTTGCATGGCAAATGTACCGGCAACGGTTGCCAGACCCCGTAACGGTTGGGCCAAGGCGACTTCCACCTGATAGGGTAATGGCAGCATAAATGCCAAAAAACAGGTAGCCGGCCAAGTCCAGCGCAGCAATCGCCAACCGCCGATGAGGAGAGTGCTTCCCAATAGCATGGGAATCAGAGAGAAACCGTCGAGAGGTTCCAGATATAAATAGGCTGCGGAAAATCGCAGGAGCATTGCGATCAGGAGAAAGCCCAACCCCCACCAACTGGGTTTCAGGATTTCTTTGGGGCATAAGTCCCGCCGGGACCAAAGGACTACAAATGCAAAAAGAGGCACCAGGAAACCGTGGGAGTATTGCGGGTCCGTCGTCCATCTACCCCACATCGCCACAAACGTCGGCCAGTAAGCCCAAAACAAGCTGACCACCAGAAGGGTAATTATCAAAATGGCATTTTTTTCCAATGGAAATTGATCCAAGAAAGGAAGAGATCCTTTGGAATTAGTCTGATTTGGGGAGGTGGTGTTGGACATGGACGGCAAGATTCCAGTTAAGATTCGGGGAAATAAGCAAACCAATCCCATGGCTTCCTGAAGGAAGCTTGGGTTTGATTACCGCTCTAAACAAGTATAGGTCAAGAATTGTGGGGATGGAAAAAGGGAAGGAATCGAAAGATATTGCTGTGCCGAGACTCGATTGGCAAAGTTACTTTATAGGCTGCCTTTGATGAAGAAGGCTGTATTCCTTGACTCTGATTATTGGCAAATTCAGCTATCAGAACATGGGTAGCTGGATTTGCCGGAATTCAGTTATCTGTCTTACAGCGGCCGGAAGATGCCGCTGTTGTAGACCACATCTACCGAACCATCCCGGCGAAACTCCACCCGAACGGAATAAGAAGTGTAGGTAAACGTTATCGCTTCGGTGGTGGTAAACGTCTGGGGCGTTCCACCCGGCAAGGCCAGCGGGACCTTCACGTGACGATTGGTGTGGGGGTGGAGAAAGGTAACCAGATGCGTTGGATTCGGCCGGCAGTAATACGAAGAACGGCGGACTCCGAAGAGCCAGGGGCGCCATTCTCCCACCCCTCCACATGGGTCCGGCTTCAGCGCAGTATGGCCACACAAATCCGAAGGAGAGTAGCGAAAGCGAACCACATCCGCCTTCGCTATTCCCGCAAAAGCAAACACCAAACCTAAAGCAAGAAGTATTCGATGGGTGCGTATCATGGTGTTGTTTCCTCTTTGCCGCCTATCGGTGGAAACAGGCCACCGCCTATCCAAACTTACTCAGTAATTCGGATGCGTGAGGTAATTAAATTGTTGGGGACATTGTAAGTCGGAGTTCGACTAACCGATCCGCCCGGGCCCGGGATCGGTGGGGGAACTGCGGGGACCGGTTGTCCGCCGCCGGGAGCGCCATCGCAACACGGTGCGGGTGCCGGGGCGACCGGGGCAATCGGAACCGATCCGACAATCTGCGGACGTGTGCAACAACGATTGCGGCAGCAGCCCGTTGTCAAAAAAGTTAGTACCAGCCCAATTCCCAGAACTGCAAGTCGCGTGAACATTGGATTCTCCTTTGGCCGGCGGAGCGGTAGCCCTTTCCGCAGGCACTTTTGTACGTGCCGTCCTCGCGGACTTCAATCTGTTTGAAGTCTTTTCTTGGTGAACGCTTCTGAATGATGGGGCAACAAAAATGGTTGGGCTTATTAGGACCCAATATCTGTTGATTCCCTGTTCCCGGTGGCGAAAATGATTGACTTTTCACCACTATTACCACGGTATGTTTTTGCCGAACTGTAATCAACAGATTCCATTAGTCAATATTCCAAACTTGTTGAAATTTTTGACCGGGTTTGCGGGGTGGATAAGTTGCAGGACCCATGTCAATCTGAGGAAATCTGCAAATCTGCTCGGATGCATAGTTTAATGACCCTGGAAACCAATAAACTAATGGAAATAGGAAGTTGTGCGAACGAATCTTTTTCTGTTTTTCATCATGAGTAATCCAACGAATCCATCCCAACCAAAACAAATCCGCGACATCCGTATGCGCGGATTTCAGCAGCGAACGGCAGTTCCGGTGCTCCATGAACTCTTGGAAGACAAAATTCAATCGTTAGAACCGGAGGAAGTATCCCTTCGCCGAGCTGCCGGCCGGGTTTTAGCAAAATCGGTAGTTTCCACAGTTCCCGTTCCCCATTTTGCCCGCGCTGCAATGGATGGTTATGCTTTGAAGGGGGCCGAAACCTCTAAGGCGAGCGCTCAAAACCCGATGGTATTTTCCATTCTCGGACAATCCTTTCCCGCCCGCCCCTTTTCGGGAGAAGTAACCTCCGGAACAGCCGTCCGCATAATGACTGGGGCTCCGGTCCCACAAGGGGCCGACGCCGTGCTCAAGGCAGAAGCAGCCGAAGAAAGCCGTTCCGAATCCAATGCCGAGAACGTTGTCCTTCAAGTCCGCGAACCGGTTCCCGTCGGGAAGAACGTCGGCCAAATAGGCGAAGACATTGCCGAAGGTTCTACCATTCTGTCCAAAGGAAGAATCCTTCGTCCTCAGGATTGCGGCGTGCTGGCTTCGATTGGAGAGCCCACGGTCCAAGTTATCCGGCGTCCGACAGCGGCGGTTTTGGTGACCGGGAATGAGTTACTACCTTGCGGATCAAAACCGGAAGGCTTCCGCATTGTGGATAGTAACTCTGTGATTCTGGATGCGTTGGTTCAGCGCGATACCGGTTTATCCCCGCGAATCCAAATGGTCCCGGACCGGTATGAAAACTTGCGGCAAGCGCTGGAGACGGCGCAAGAAGATGTGGTAATGATATCCGGTGGGTCTTCCGTTGGAGTGGAAGACCATGCGCCGGCTATCGTTACGGAGTTGGGTGAATTACCGGTCCATGGATTGGCGTTGCGGCCGGCAGGCCCCACCGGGGTGGGGTTTATCGGCAAGCAAGTGGTTTTTCTTCTCCCCGGTAATCCCGTTTCCTGTTTGTGTGCTTATGATTTATTTGCCGGCATCTCGTTGCGGCGTCTTGGGGGATTTCGGGGGACTCTTCCTTATCGCTGGAAATCCTTGCCCCTCGCACAAGAGCTATTATCGGTTGCCGGTCGGATGGACTACGTTCGTGTGAAAGTTGCGGAAGGAAAGGTGGAACCGTTGGCAACTAGCGGAGCGTCCATCCTAAGCTCCACTACGCGAGCCGATGGTTTTGTCCTGGTTCCGGGTGAAGTGGAAGGCTATGGTGCCGGAGAAGAGGTGGGCGTTTATTTTTACGATCCGATCTGACGAACGCGTTGGGTGGTGTTCTTTTTCCTTAACCAAGATTGAGCCTCCAGTTGATTTCAGCCATTTTCAGAATTCCGGCTCTTGCCCATATGCCTTTCCTCCTTTAAACTTTTACATAACTTTGGAAGGATAAATCTTCTCTCCGATTTCCTTCCGGTAACCTTCCCACCTGGAATTTCTCTCAAAACAGTAGGAGACTTCTATGTTAAGGCATTGTTGGTGCGTCCTTGTTCTGTTCATTTGCTTGGTTTCCAATGGATTGAGCCAAGAAAACGTTTCGAATACCTACGATTGGCCTCAGTTTCGCGGCCCCATGCGCGATGGTTTGTCCAGGGAAAAGGGTTTGCTGACCCAATGGCCGGAAGAAGGACCCAAACTGCTGTGGAATTCCAAAGAAGTCAATAAAGACAACAGGGCAGGCATCGGCCGCGGATTTTCCTCCGTAGCTGTAGCCAAAGGCCGGGTTTTCACCCTCGGTTCGATCCGAGAGAAGCGTGAAAAGAACACCTGTGCCTTTTGCCTGGAAGAAGCAACGGGAAAAATCCTGTGGACAACCGTAATCACCCCCAACCCTCGCCGGACCGAACCTCGATCCACTCCGACCGTGGACGGCGACCGCGTCTATTGCCTGGACCGGGACGGCGATTTGGCTTGTCTGCAGGTCAACGACGGCAAAATTATCTGGAAGATTAATTACAAAAAAGACCTCGGCGGCCGAATGATGTCGGGCTGGGACTACAGCGAATCGATTTTAATCGACGGAGATCGGTTGATCTGTACTCCGGGTGGAGACGAAGCAGCCTTGGCGGCGTTGGACAAGATGACCGGGAAATTGATCTGGAAAGCGGAAGTTCCAAAAGGCGGCGGTTCCGGTTATGCCTCGATCGTGACTGCCGAAGTCGGCGGCATCAAACATTACATTACCTGGCTGGGACGTTGCATTGTCGGCGTCCGGGCAAAAGACGGAAAGCTGCTCTGGCGGTATAGCAAGAACGCCAACGGTACTGCCAATATTCCGACTTCCATCGTGAAAGACGATCTGGTGTTCTGCACAACGGCTTATGGTGCCGGCAGTTCCCTGCTCAAGTTAGTTCCGGATGGAAAAGGCGGGGTCGATGCCCAAGAAGTGTATTTTCACCGAGGTAAAACGCTGCAAAATCACCATGGCGGGGTAGTATTAGTCGGCGACTATGTCTACGGAGGCCACGACCACAGCAAAGGCTATCCGTTCTGCTTAAACATGAAGACCGGAGAATTTGCCTGGGGTCCGGTAGACCCTCCCGGCGGCGACGCTCGGGAAACGGGATCGGCTGCAGTGGTTTACGCTGACGGGCATCTTTACTTCCGCTACCAAAACGGCTTGATGGCCCTGATCGAAGCCACGCCCGAAGAATATCGTTTAAAGTCCACATTTCGCCTCCCCGGCTACACAGGAACTCCAAGCTGGCCGCATCCGGTAGTTGCCAACGGCAAACTTTTCATCCGGGGAAATGGCTTGATTCTTTGTTACGATTTGCGGAAGTGACTTTGATACGCAGGGATTCAGTCCCAAAGCAGATTAGCAGATAAAAAGATCACCCAAGGACTTACTTAGTAAACTGCCTGGGTGATCTTATCTTATTTGGGGAATTGATTATCTTTTCAAGTTAGAAAAAAAGCGGTTTAGGCTTCCGGATAAGGCACAGCTTCTGCATCCCATTCGGGACGAGCATCAGATTGAGCGTTAAACCAATCGTTTTGGAAGACAATTCGATGCGGTTGGCCTCTTCGGGCTTTTTCCATGGACGCATTCGCAGCTAATGCCATCACTGCATCCGCCAAAGCTTTGTCGCCATGACAACGTACTTGGGCGTTTTCTTCGCCGCTTTCCCGTTGGCGAATGACGTAAGCAAAGTGCTCCATCTCTTCCCGATAACCCCGGCTGGGCGGCGAGGAAACGGCTCGTTGGCCGAGGCTTTGGGCGCCGGAAGCGCCGGCCACGTCGTCTTCGGTAGCGGAAGCATTCAATGCCGGACCGCCGGAGGAATTACTGACGGTTACGTTGGTGCTTCGCCCTTTCACTCCCCAGAGCATCGCGGACTGTTCACTTTGAATGACCATGGTCCCGTTCGTGCCCATGACGCATTCGCCGTAGGGTTCAAAGTCATTGGTGTTAATGGAGGAGTAGGTCATGACCACAATGTCGTTGGGTTCATTGGGGTTGTTTTGCCATTTTTGGGGATCAAAGTTTTTGCCGGGGAATTCGTAGGTACAGAAGACATGATCCTCGACTTCTCGGTCGTCATTTTGATTCAGTCGACCGTAGTAATAATTGCCACCAACAGCACTGACGGCCAAAGGATAAACCGGGGCAACGTTCCCCTGAGAATCCGTATTTTGCAGGAAGATGCTGCAAGCGTCCAATTGGTGGCTGCCCAGTTCCGCCATCAAACCGCCGCCGGTGCGGTGGAACAACCGCCAGCGAATTAATTCCCGCAGGCTGTTAAAGCCATAGCCGCGTAGATTCGCATCGGTGAGGTGGTCGGCATTTTTGTCGGCACCGGGAATCGGTTTGCACCAGCTATCCTTGAACATGAGTTGCGGGTCGTCTGTAGGCGGGTCGCCGGGCAAGCGGTTCGAGTTCTCCCGATGCCACAAAGCCCGGATGTGATGAATATCGCCGAGGATACCCTGACGCAGCACTTCGACTGCATGAGCATACAGCATGCTGTAATGGCGTTGGTGGCCGATGGAGAGAACCTTTCCGGTTTCGCGGGCAACCGCAGCCATCTCTTTACATTGTCTGATATTCCAGGCCATCAATTTTTCGCACAGGACATGCTTGTTGTACCGCCGCATGCATTCGATTGCGACGGGAGCATGTAAATGTAAGGGCAAGGCGATAACGACAGCTTCGATTTCCGGAAC
>CAZPPD010000262.1:0-7495 GCA_964588185.1 uncultured Alcaligenaceae bacterium
AACAATTCAGGGTAGCATGTGTGCCCCCCCTTAGGCTAACCGCTGAAAAAGGTGTCGGGACCTTTTTTGACATCCTGGCACCTTTTCTTCCTCCAAATCAAATAACAACAAACACATATCACATATTTTTGGGTGGCATGCTTGCCCTTAGGCAAGCATGTTCTGCCAGAATCTACAGGCCAGACTTTTCTGCTACATTTACGATCTGGAAAGGAGCCTTTTTATTTTCTCGGCCCGTAAACAACCTTCTGTGAAGGACTATTTCTCAATTCCCTTTAAACGCAACCTAATCAATATTTTTCATGATGCACCTCCTTTTGGAATGGAAGAAGTATTTGAGGAGACACTTGAGAACCAAAGGAGGTTCGAAACCTGGATGTATCTGCTTGAAAAAGGGGAATCTTATTTATTCGAATCCACCATCTCCAAACCCAACAGCGTGGAGTCATCCCCCGGCTTCTCTTTGTCCAATAGTTCTTCCGCCACTGTTTTCACCAGGTCATCAATCGGCTTTTGGTGATTTTCCTCAGCGCAAGCCATCAGGCTGGGAACCCCCTTGGTATTCTCCTTGAAAGCGGCACCGTCGATGCCGTCGGTGTAGAGCAGGATTTTATCGCCGGGGCGGAGTTGGCGTTCGCGTTGTTGGTAGGACGTATCGAAAACACCCAGCAGGGTGCCTTCGACTTTCCATAGTTCCGGTTTGCCGTCGTGAGGGATGTACAAGGGATAGGGATGGCCGGAACGGGCCATTTGAAGGGTGCCGGTGGTGGAGTTCATCAGTAAATAGGCCATGGTAATGAAGGGCTGGTCCGATAAGTTCTGCTCAATCAGATCGCGGTTGAGTCGTTGCAGAACTTCTTTCGGAGGGACAAGGCGGTAGCTGTGGCCGGAAATTTCTTTGGCGCGGATGCCTTTTTTGACGTAGATGGTGAGCAGGCTGGCCGGCACTCCGTGGCCCATGGCATCGGCGACGTAAAAGCCGAAATGTTTTTCGTCCAAGCGA
The DNA here is from genome assembly GCA_964588185.1 of uncultured Alcaligenaceae bacterium. Taxonomy (GTDB): domain Bacteria; phylum Planctomycetota; class Planctomycetia; order Gemmatales; family Gemmataceae; genus CAZPPD01. The sequence goes on from CAZPPD010000262.1 coordinate 1,004, forward strand.
AACACGTCATAGAAATCCCCGCCGACCCGGCCGCAGGGTTTGTAGTGAACGGCGAAGCGGACTTGGGGTAGCTGCGGCAGCGATTGGGGCAGGAAACTAACCTGAATGCGGCTCGCCAATTCTAATTCCCGGTCGATTTGTTGGTAAGCGGTTTGCAGCCGTTTGTTAATGCGGTGGACTTCTTCGGTTTTCTCGGCCAGGCGGTCGTGCCGGTCTTTGAGCCGGGCGAAGTTTTTGACTTGGGCCATTAGTTCCGCGGGATCAAATGGGCGTAGCAAATAAGTGTCGGCTCCGCTTTCCAAGCTGGCCAGTCGGGCGGCAGGCTTCGGGTCGCCATGAACCATGAGGATCGGGACATACTTATCGGAAAGGCGATTGCGGATTTGCCGGCAAAGGTGGAAGGTCTGCCGGGAGTCGCCGTTTCCTTCGATCACAATCAACCCGTGGCGGTGAAACTCCGTGCCGTTCTCCAGAGAAAAGGGACTGTAGGTTACCGGGTAGCCGGCTTGCTCCAAGGGCGGCCCAATATCATTGTCGGGGGATTGGTCCGCCAGGATACAAATTGGAAAGGCATTTGTGGATAGCATCGGGACCTCTTTGTCTTACTGGCATTACTATACGATGCTGAATCCTCAAGGTTAAGGGAGAAGTGGATTGTTGTTCTTTGGATGGATTGGAGTTCTTCCAAATCCGAATGCAATTAAGATGTCTAAGAATTTTGTTGACTAGCGTAAGAATAAAGATTAACTAAAACCAACTTAATAGTGATGGGTATATTGAGATGTGTTGGTTGTATTAAGTTTGCAGCTCCAATTTGGCGCTATTCAAAACAATTTCTTGCGAGAAAAATCAAAAGAATAAGGACGAGATTCTGGAGGAAAAAGTGGCTAATAGAAATACGGCTGATGCAAAGATAATCAGATCAATTTTAAATGAATTTCAGCTAGAGCGAACTATCTACCTTATTTGCTGCCTTGCTTCTTTTATCTTTCTTTTTGTTTGCGCCATCCTTTTGTTGGTCTACAGTGACAATTGGCTGATGGCTTTGGGCATGTTCGGCTCAACGGGGGTAATCACTTTTACCACGGGGCAAATCTTCAGGATTTATACCGTCACTTTGGACTACCTCATTAAAATGCGAGAAAACTCAAATGGTAACTAATTATGACGATTTAAAAACAAGAATTCCTAATTCAAAATCCGCCTCTGTTTTGACCGCAATCGGAACTGCCATTTGCTTGATTGCAATTGTGGTGAGCCTCTATTGGTTGAACTCCCTAAACACAACTCTTGAAGAGAAAAAGAGCAAGTTGGTTGAAATTGATAAAACTTTAAAAGTAAAAAAAGAGGAAATTAAAAAGACGGAAAAAAGACTGATAGAAGTAAAGAAATCACTGGGAGAAAAGAGTAGGCAGCTTGGCAGATACGAAAGGGTGATCAAGGAAAATTTGACCAGCTCATTTAAAGGTGTACTTGATCTCGCCAATTTGGGAGCAGGTTTTAGTGCTGTCTATGCAGACAAATTAACTGCCGAAGAAAAACAACTTCTCATTCCTGCCCTTTCTGAAGCTTTGGCGAAAAAAGGAGATCAAAAACTCCAGAAATATGCAGCCCTTGCCTTGGGCAAAATGGGAGGGCAAGCAAAACAGGTAGTACCTAAGCTTATTGAATTGATTGAGATGGATGAAAAAAATGTAATTAATCCATACCTCTTGGATGCTTGCGTAGAAATAGGAAAAGATGTTCCCAGCTACACGGAAAAATTCTTAAAGGGATCTAAAATCCCAAAAGAGATTGTTAAACAGACCGAAGAACGAATTTTAAAAAGTATTCCGCCTGTAGGCAAAGGATTGAAACCCGAGGAGATCCAGATTTCTCAAACACCAATTCAAGGTGAGTTAAAGAAAGGCGATTCCATTGATGAACTCCGCTCCCAGTTGCCTCAAAAAAGAATTTATTATGCCATGGGTTACAGGGTAAATTTCGATGCGCAGAAAACTTTTATTATTGACTTGATGAGCAAGGATTTTGACCCCTACCTAAGGATCGAGGATAACAAAAAAAATTCGCTGGCATGGGATGACGATAGCGGCAAGGGGTTAAACGCTAGAATTGTTTTCCAACCACTAAAAGAAACCAATAATCCCTTTCTACTAATTGCTACGACCTTTGTTCCGGGTGCAGTTGGAAAATTTACCCTGAACATCCGGCAGACCGAATTGGAAAAAACGTGGAATGCATTTCTTCCGGACAATACCAAGGACAAAGACACAAAACGAGGGAACGCTTATTTTAATACACATGCCATGCCACTAAAGGAAAATAAAACGTATCTGATTGATTTGAAAAGTTCCGATTTTGATGCCTACCTGAAGTTAACAAATTCGGAAGGTAAATTGTTAGCCGAGGATGACGATAGTGGAGATGGTTTCAACTCGCGGATTTATTTTACCCCGAGAACTTCCTCAAAGTATAATCTTATCGCTACAAGCTTTCTTCCGAGTTCGACAGGAAGGTATGAACTCCAAGTATGGGAGGTATTGGGGCAATTTATGCAGGTTCCTTCACAGAAAATCAACTGAAGCTCAATTAACCTCGCAAAAATCTCTTAGAAAAGGTGTCAGGGCACTCCTGACGCCTTTCTTATTTCTGGAAGTACTTCCCACAGGAAAGGATTTCAATGAACCAGGAATCACCCCAACAACTGGATCAGATGATCACCGGTTACTGGCTTTCCCAGGCCATCTATGCGGCAGCCAAGTTTGGCATTGCCGATTATCTCCGGGATGGTCCCAAGCCGGTCGAAGAGCTTGCGGAAGCTACCTCGACAAATCCCGATGCTCTCTATCGATTGCTACGTGCGTTGGCGAGCAAGGGAATATTCGCCGAAGCGGAGTCACGCAGGTTTTCACTGACACCATTGGCGGAACCGTTGCGCAGTGATGTGCCGGGGTCGAAGCGGGCTTTGGCTTTGATGTCGGGAGATGAACAATATCGGGCTTGGGGGGAGATTGTCTACAGCATACAGACGGGGAATACCGCATTCGACAAGGTTTTCGGCAAGCCGATATTTGATTATCTGGGAGAGAATCCGGATAAAGCCCGTATTTTTGATGCGGCCATGACCGGAATCCATGGGCGTGAATCTGACGCCATCCTCGATGCCTATGACTTTGCGGGAATCAAGGTACTGGCAGACATCGGCGGCGGCAATGGATCGCAGATTAGCGGAATTCTCCAAAGGTATCCCAACATGCAGGGAATTTTGTTCGACTTGCCTCATGTAATTGAGCGGGCCAAGGCTAATATCGAAGCGGCAGGATTAGCGGATCGCTGCCGGTTGGTGGGCGGCAGTTTTTTCGATGAGGTGCCCGAAGGAGCCGACGCCTATGTGTTGCGTCACATCATCCACGATTGGGATGACGAAAAGTCGCTGACAATCCTGAACAACTGCCGGCAAGCCATGTCCTCAGAGAGCCGAGTTCTAGTTGTGGAAAGTGTGATTCCCCAAGGAAATGAACCCTTTGGCGGCAAGTTTCTGGACTTGGTCATGATGCTGATTCCGGGGGGCAAGGAGCGGACCGAAGAGGAATATCGGGAGTTGTTTGCCAAGGCAGGGTTCGAACTTACCCGGGTAGTTCCGACCGCAGCGGAGGTTAGCATCGTTGAGGGGCGGAAGAAATAAACGCAGGTTCGCGGGGTAAGAAAGATCGAGCCTAGACTGCAGCGATCTCGGCGTCCCAAGCGTATCAGATAACAACGAAGATTTGGGTCAAGTTGTTGTCGCTCACGGCATCTCGTTGGTCATATTAAATATTTCCCGGTTGACTTCCACAGCCGCTACAGGAGTAGCGGGTGAGCGTGAGGCTTGTGGCTGCGGAGAAGTGGTTGGACCGCCGCGACTCGCTCTGAGCAAGTCTGTCAGCTTGCGGACGATATCAAACCAAAAGGGACCACCTAAGCCGATTAGAAAGCCCGTTCCAAGGACTCCCAGCAACCAAAGGAGAGTGAACCACAATTTCCAACCCCAATGCTGATCACCGGTCCACAGATTAGTGGGCGGCACTTCCCATCCGTAACCGACAGTAATGCCCATCTTTTCCAAATCGGCAACCTCTTGCTTGAAGGTTTTTACGTATTCTTCAATTTCTTCCTTGTCCTTAAAAGCTTGTTTACTTTTGTCGACTCGATCTTCAAACTTTTTGGCAACCGCTTCGGCTTGAGCAACCGCCTTGGCCCTTGCTTGGGGATTGTCCAAGTAGGCCTGAAAAATGATAATTGCATTTACGTTCAATCCCAATGCCACCAGCAACCCGGCCAAATAGGAAATGAACCGCGAATTGCGTTTGAATAGTTCAGTCGCTGCGTCGCCAAAAGCATCGTAAGCGCTGGTCATGGAGTCCACAAATTTGTTAATCTCAGCCTGCCCCTTTGCTTTGATGTGCTTACCAATATCCGTGTAGGCCAGACGCTTGAAGAAATCTACCGTCGGAAGGCTGGCTAGAACTCCGGGTGGGTATAACGGATTCCGGCTTAAATCTTCAATGAATTTCTTTCGGTGGGTTTCCAACGTTCTCCCGGTCTTGTTCAAATCCGCTTGGACAAATCCTCTCAACTCCTTGTCATAGAATTGTTCGAGCATCTGTTTTAGACCTTCGCCGCGAGTATGAAACAGCCGATGGAATCCCTCAACAAGCAAGGTGGCGACCATGGCCAAAGATAACATCGTCAGGGCTAAAGCAAGAAAGGCTTCGAGCAATGGCATATCGGTCCTCCTACCTAAGACAGGGATTCTGGAAAGTCCTTTGGGAAGATGTAAGAGTTAACGGTATAGGAATTCCGCAATGGGAATTAGCTCATTCTGCCAGAAAGGAAGCAAATAGTAGATCAATAAGATTTTTCATTAAGTTTTATCAGTATACAAACCCATGAAACTCAGCCGATATTATCACAATATGATTGTGTGTAAGACTAAAAATTTATTTTTTCATGGGATAAATAGTCCAGAAGTCAGTTATGGATGTGGGATTGGATTAAATCCAAAAATTTCTAAAGAGAGATGACCGTGTCGCTGTTCGGCTCAAAATGGCATCCGTCCCACCGTGTGGGTCAGTTATTGCCGTCAACGGGAAAGTTTCGGCTTTCATTGACACTGATTTTTTGCGGAAATGGACCGTCAAATGTCAGTTGTCAGTTAACGGTGAGCCAGGCTCTCCCGCCTCGAAAATCCGCTTGCCGCCAGCCGGTTTACCAATTCCACGGCCTCCGCTTCAGTGGTAATGGGGTTGCTACCCGACAAAATCGACTCAATATCAATATTATCAATGCTAATATTATCAGAATCCTCTTGCCTTGCCTTTTTCTCCTTCCCCTTTGCCTTGTTCGCGGATTTCTTCTTCCCTTTGTCTTTCTTGGCTTCCTCTAACAGCTCCTTTTCCAAATCCAGATCGGCTTGCAGCTTCTGAGCAAACTTGCCGGTCATCTCCTGGGAAATTGATGGCCGGGTCACCCGCGCCATGTCCAGAAACATCGCCATCTCCGGCGTCCCGATCAGCCGCGCGGCGTCGAGCACCTTCTGACTCTCTTCTTTCATCTGATCCCACTCTTGCAGATCCATGCGGTCGGGATTTTCCATCGCCTTGTCAGGCTTGCCCAAGGTATAGGCCAATAACAGCTTCAATGCTGCCAAATTCCGCTCCATTGCCATTTCGAACAGCACCTGAATCATGGCCTGCATTTTTTCTTCATCGATAACCTGCAAAACCAGCTTCCGCAAGTTCGCCGTTTGCCGCGCAAAGGGATTACCACAGCCAAATTAGTTTCCTTTGGCGAACTGACCATTGCGGTTGCGGCCATTGGTTTCGGGATGGGTGGATTGGGACATAGGATGTCTCCTGTGAAACGAGGTGAAAAAAGCTATCTTTATCTTAAAGTGTACAAAAATATATTTGTCCGGGTCGGTGCCACGGAATTTTGGGATGGTAATTCACCGATTGGTCTGATGCATGCTCGCCCAGATTCTTAAAGTCTAGCTTTCAGGAAAAACGCGAAGTTCAAAACGGCAGGGGCACCCAAAATAACTGATGATCCCAAAATTCGGGACCCCCTTGCCAAACAGATCACTCTTGACCAACAAGCCCAATCCAGATATACCCTCGTCCCCTTAAACCGGAAAATATTCTACTTCCATGAGTGGAAGGCGAAGCTATGGGCCAATGGGTTCAGTTTAGGAAATGTTCTCGAAGAGGGTGGCTGTTGGCAGCCATCACAACCCTTGTTGCAGTTTCCGGTTGCGTCCATCGACAATTTACCGTCACTACTGACCCACCCGGAGCGTTAGTTCAGGTCAACGGTAAAACCGTTGGGGCTACCCCAATTGATGTGCCTTATGATTATTATGGAACTTATCGGTTGAATATTGTCCGGGATGGTTACGAACGGCTGGTGGTAAACAAACCGGTACCCACTCCTTGGTTTGAATACTTTCCGCTC
>CAZPPD010000263.1:0-7481 GCA_964588185.1 uncultured Alcaligenaceae bacterium
TTCGGATTGAAAAAAAAGGCTAGCCCCACCTCCCTACACTTCTGATTTTTCATTTTCCTTGAACCCATCCGAAAAGAAAACTCAAAAAAAATCTCAATTTCATGTCGTGTTTTCGATCCGTTTTTTGGGTTACCTATCAGCCCACAAAAATAAAAAAGCGAAAGCATTTGCGGATAATCCTTTGCCTTCGCTGAAAACGGGAAATGGGGCTAACTTATTTCTGACATTTAGTAGCAAAGATGGAGAAAGAAACATGATTATTTACGCATTCGACGAACGTTGGCCAAACAAGAACTATGCAATGACACCTCACCATGAACGGCTGGCGCCCTATGGCGGGTTCATACGGAAATTCATATTTAACAAACACTGGGATATTCAATCCGTTGTCAATGCAATTGAAATTGCTTGTGATGTCAACGGAAGTGCAATTGAGTTATTGCGGATCTGCGCTCACGGTAATTCCGGCATGGTAAAGATAGGTAAAGGGTTAGATATCAACAATGTAAATCAGTTTCGATCGCTAAAAGGGAAGTTTGAGTCTCTGAATTCCAGTGGGAAAGGGATTGAAATTCACGCCTGCGGTGTGGCAAGCAGCACCAATATCTGGAATTCGAAAAAGCAACAATGTGTCGGTGGAAGCATAGGTGTCCCGGCGAAAGGTCTCCTATTCATCAATGCCCTTGCAAAGGCAGCCGATACCAAGGTGGTAGCGGGCATAAATTGCCAATATACTGATAATCAATTTCATTTTGAAATACCTTGGACGGCTGCTTATCCTTAATCCGAACAGCTTTGCTTATAAGAAATGCTTTCTCTTCGTTTGTGTCCCATGTTTTCAGTGGGAGGAAAAGGTATGGGCACTGAAACTCTTCTTCATTGCCCTATCTGCTTCCAATATTTGCGCGGCGGCTTGTTGTTGATCATCCTCAGAGTTTTGCATTTCCGCAGGAAAGGGGCAGTTGGGAGTAATCTTTCATCGCACAGAATTACTTCCAGTGGCAAATTCTGCAATGGAGAAAGGTCTTGTAGATTCTTACAGTTTTCACAACTCAAATAGGTGATGTTTGTTGTCGCCAGAACCTTCAGATCTCGAACAGGCGTGTTATCACAGCAGAATAATTCATTGAGGGGTAAGTTGGCCAAGGGAGTAAGGTCTTCTACTTGAGTATCAGCCAGATTAAGGAACTTGAGATTTTTAAAATTCTTAACTGGACCAATATCCTTGAGATTAGTACAGCCATATAGTTCAAGATACTCTAATGGCATTTCACTTAATGGAGATATATCTTTTAGATACATAGAATTGCAATCAAAAATAAAGATCCTTAAATTTTTAATGGGCGAAAGGTCTTGAACATTCGTTCCTTCCAAATCCAAGTCAGAAACAAAGGTCAATTTTTGAATGGGAGTGATATCCCGGATTCCAGGATGACTTATCACCAATTTGTAATGTCCTTGCACCAAATTAAGTTTGGTCTTCGATCCGTCATAACCATATTTCTGATTGTGGTTTATTAATTTGCCTATTACCCATTTTAGTTGGTCCCGTGGTGACCCCTTGATTGGGAAATCATTGCCGGGAGTGGATTTGAAGTGGTTTTTGGCCGGTTGCTGGTTATTCTTTGGAGGAAAATCATCACGATCTTTGCCGTTTCCCAACCAAAAGTAAATGGCAGCGAATCCGCAAAGAAATAACGCCCCTGCAACTATCCCAACAAAAAAGATCTTTGGTTTGGCAACCGTAAAGGTCCGCTTTGATGAACTATAGATTGCGTTCCCTGCTTGGGTTATATCTATCGTTTCTGTGGCGGAACCACCGGGACGGATTCGATTGCTAATAATTTCCAGTGCAGAAATTACCTCGTGCATATTCTGTGGTCTATCCGAGGGATTCTTAGCCAACATCCGTTGGAATAGGATGTTCAATTCACGGGAAATATTTGGATAGGATAATAGAGAAGGTACTTTCGTTTCACGATGCGCTATAAGCCGTGCAGCGATTGTTTTGCCTTGGTAAGGTGGTTTACCTTTTAGTAGGAAAAAGAGTGTACAACCAAGACTATAAATATCCACTCTATGATCGGCATTGGAAGTTTCCACAGCTTGTTCCGGGGCCATGAAATCTACAGTCCCCAGGACCTCTCCCGGTTCGGTTAATTCCATTGTTTCTTCTTGAGAATGGGCTTGATTATATGCCACCAGTCCAAGATCCAAGACCTTAATGGTGTCATCTGCAGTAATCATTACGTTTCCAGGTTTGATGTCTCGGTGAATTAATCCCTTTTCGTGAAGATAGGCCAAACCATTCGCTGTTTGCAGAGAGTAGTTTATCGCGTCAACAACCTGGAAAGGTCCCTCCTTTTTTACTTTGGTGTATAAGCTCTCCCCTTCAATAAATTCCATTACAAGGAATACCAATTCCTCTTGGACGCCGGCATCAAGGGCTTGGACCAAATTGGGGTGACTCATTTGGCCGGTAATTTTTATTTCCCGTTTAAAGCGATCCAAGATCGATTGCTTGTGTTGTAGATCTGCTTTGATGATTTTTATGGCGACCGTTCGATGCAACAGGCTATGCCAAGCCTTGTAAACCCGCCCCATTCCTCCTTCGCCAAGTTCCTTTTGAAGTAGATAATCACCGATTTGATTTAGTTGTGATTCCTGAGAGGCGAATAGGGCTTCGATTTGTTGGGCGAATTGCGGAAAGCGAGCCAGGTAGTTTTCTTTGGTTATCGATCGGCCTTGTTGCTTGTTGTAATCGTAGTCTAATTCCAGTAAGGCTCTAAACAGGGCCGGAGAAACTTCCGGGACATCGGCCAGGAAGTTTTCAATTAAAGGAGGCGAGCCGGTTTTCCAGGCCTTTTCGAATCGATCGCAAATTGAGTCAATCTGCTCGAATTTGGTTCGATCTCCAAAAGGCGAGGTATTCATTTGCATATCCAATAGAATTTGCCGACTAATCGGCCCTTAGTCGCTCCGACCAGATGAGGCGGATACCCTCCAGTTTGCGATCAATGGTGCGAACCGAGCAATCCAAGTTCTTAGCAATTTCTCTATTGCTGTAACCCTCCATCTTCCAAACGGCGATTTTTTGCATTAACTCATCTTCAAGGGCACTTAGCAACCGGTCATATTCTTCGGCTACTGTGGCTGCCAACAATGGCGACGGTTCATCGCCCGATATTTCCGAGAAGGCGTCGCTCCCAAGTTGGGCGGATTCTCTCCGCACCTTTCCACCCCCTCTTTTGGCGGCATTTTCTTTCTTTTTCAGATTGGAAACTTTCCAACTTGCGATTTGCAAAAGGATTTGCCAAAGGTCACTACGATCATTGAGCTGAGGAAATCGACCTTTTTCGACCGCACCAAAGAAGCTGTCGAAGGCACTAAGGGCTACATCTTCTTCATCAGCACCTCGGGGAATAAAATTCCGCATTTTGGAACGAGCAAGCCGTACAAGCTGATCAAAAAAACGCTCCCAAATTTGTTGAGCTGCTTGGGGATCACTTTGTTTTAATTTTTCAATCCAAAGAGTAACGGATTGGTTATTCAAAATGGGGCCCCCAACAAAACAAAATTTCAACCATTGTCGAAATCAATGCTACAAATTGCTCAAAGTGCCTTGCCATTATTATTGAGCGTTGGAAACAATACGAATTAATCATTCTAATGATATGGTAAATGTCATCTGATTTGAAGCGATAAAGGTGCTCCGGTGGCCTTTAGTACCGACGCGAGTTTGACAGTTAAGGAAAGAAAAGAAACTTCGTTCCCTACTCCCGTCGATCGATCTCCAATCAACAAGTATATATCCACCAAGCTGTTTTGAGCTCAATCAAACGGATCCTCGTGGTCGGAGAAGTCGTGTAGACCATAGAAAAAGAAAATTACCGAATTCTGGAAGGTTGGTTCCACGAACAATCCCGTTACTGGGAACAGGTGGATCGGTGTGTTATCGATGTAGTCCGGCTGATTCTCGACCCCTACCGTAAGGTCCGGCAGTCCGGTAACGTCGGGGAAATCGATGGTGAAAGATTCTTGAACATCGAACGGCGACCAATAGTCGAATACGATCGATCCCTCTAGTGTGACATCCGCGACCAGGCTGAATGGCAGAGGACCAAGGTTGGGGGTGAAAGGATCTAGTGTCACAGCGGCACTTGCCGACAATTCACGAAAATCATCCAGAACCAGCGATACCAAAGGCGTGTACTCCACCGAGCGGGGTGCAGGACCACCTGGGTTCAGTGCTTCTGGGTCGCTGACCGGTTGGTAATAGCTGAAAAAGCCATTTACCGCCGCCTTGTTGAAGTTCGCCTCGATTTCGAGATTATCGACGTCGTTATCAATTCCTGCAGTAGCCCGGAGCAGGTCCCAGGCAGTCGGCAATTCAATAAGAGTGTTGTCAAAATCATCGGAGCCGTCCACGTCCCCATCTTCGTCTACGTCGATTCGTCCGTCGATAACAGTGAACCCACCGACAATCCCGTCGTCGCTTGTGTCGACATTTACATTGCCATCGCCGTCAACGTCCAGAAAACCATTGATGACCGGCGTTGGTATGACCCCAACACCACCACCGAAGAAACCGTCGTCCTGGTTATTGATGATCCCGTTGTCGTCCATATCGAGCTTGCCGTCGATGATGGCAATTCCAAACTTAACCTCGAATGTTTCGGCGACGTCGAAGTTAAACACGTCGAGATCATAGCCCAACTGAAGGTCTTCAACCTGCATCCCAAAGACCATACGCTCAACTGGACCACCCTCGGAAGTCGGCATTTGTAGGACACCTAGCACCTCGGTCTCGCCACTCGAATTAATTTCGAGGAAAGGCAGGGTAACTTCGGAAAGTGACATCGGTATCGGTGCAGCTTCCCAACGGATTTCCACTGACTCAGGGACATCGTCAATGATCACTCGCGTGGCCACGTCGTTGTCATCCGCGAAGGGCATTGGGCCCTGGTAAAGGTCGACGCGCCCGGTAGAGGCGTCGGCGTCGTCCTCGGCATTGTATCGCAACCGTCCCGGATCCAACATGAGTTCCGCGACGATTTCATCGGGCACGTTGTCGATCTTTAGGGTGGTCAACGACTCACTGACGTCGAGCCAGCCGTCAATCACACGCAAACCTTCAAGGTAACCGTCGTCGTCCTCGCCAATTTCGCCGTCGCTGTTGAGGTCGAGGCGACCTTCGATAACAGAGAAGCCGACAATTCCGTCGGTATCCTCCTCACTAATTGCTCCATCGTTATTGAGATCCAACGCACCATTGATCACAGCGACCCCTCGATAGGTGCCGTCATCCAGTTCGTTTATCTCGGCTGTGCTCTGACCCATTCCGAAGTAGAGCGGGTGTATACCAGGGGAGGGGGCACGCAGCGTCGCCTTGACTGAATCGAGTGGCACCGGTCCAAGTTCAGTACCCGGCGCGGGAACGTCAAGTTCCACTGTCGCCGATTGTAGTCCGCCGAAGTTTGCGTTCAGCAACTCCAGTACACCCGCCGCCTGCCTCATTACGATGTAATCTTCGCTAGCGTCGAAGGTAGAACCTTGCGCATATATCTCATCGAGTTTATCGAGGACGCCATCAGCATCTCCCTCTTCGTAGTAACGTTCGTCGATCTCCTCAGCAAATGGGGAGTAGTTGACACGCTGTGGGGTGCTACCACTACTGCCGGGGTCTTGTTGGGAAAAAGCTGCCATCTGTCGTGCAAATTGGATGGGGGCTGTCGTATTGCTGACCAAGGCTTGGATGCGGCCAAATGGTTGGGCTTGTCCCGCCGCGTCGGTGATTGAAAACACCAAGTCGGTCTCGGTTGCCGGCTTCTCTTCGCCAGTGTCGACTTCGAGGAGTGAGTAGGAAAAGTTCCATTGCGCCGGAATCTGCATTGCGTTGATGTCAACTCGGCGAAGGTTGCCCATCTCAGAGCCGAAGAGGCTGGCGGTGTCCCCTAAGGTCATTGCTTCGAACTGGACGGATTCGATACCTGCCGACATACTCAGAACAAGACCGCCAAAGTCGCCAGTGTCCGCTGCGTCAAGAACATTGTCACCGTTGAGGTCGACTTTTCCGTCCAAGATTCTCTGTCCGAATAGATCTGGTATGAAATCAGCCCCGTCGATCAGCCCATTCGCATCTTCATCGATAGCTCCTTCGAGCACAGGAAACCCTGCAAACCGACCGGAGTCGTCTGCATCGATTTCACCGTCGACATTCAAATCGAGTAAGCCGCCGATCACAGGCATGACGCCGGGATGCACACGCAAGTCGATTTCTTCCGGCAAGTCAATCAATGAGAAGCTCGCCTTGGTGCCGTTTTGCTGGGAGCTGTCGACTTCCTCAATTGCACCATTTCCGTCTAGATCGAGTGCTCCATCAATCACCATCACACCGTCTATCTCGCCATCGTCGTCAGAGTCGATGTCCTCATCATCATCGATGTCAAATGCACCGTTGATCACACGCACATCGTCATAAAAACCATCGTCGTTTGCGGTGACCAAGCCATCTTTATTTAGATCGACTAAGCCTTCGACGACGGTCAAATTGCGGATCGCACCTTCATCCACATGGTCCAGCATAACCTCAAGGTCGATCGAGTCGATGGCCTCGCTCGCCTGGTATTGGAACACGCCGGTAAAATCTGCCGTTAGCATGAGATTTGCGGGGACGGAGTTTATATCAAGGTCCAAATCAATTGCCTGGTCTTCTTCGCCTAGGGGAAACGCACTGCCGAAATCGCGGCGGAAATCCACATTCAGGGGCCGAGGCGACAGTGTTTCAAACGCGGCGGTAATCTCTTCCGCCATCGACAATTCAACGGAATTAAAATCAAATATGCCAAACTCAAGTCGCCCGGCAGCCGGTGCTGCCTCACCTATGCGCAGATCTTCGATGGTCACATAGTGGTTCAGAGCCGGGGACGGTACAGGAAGCGGGGCCAAGCCCACTCTCGTGGAAGCAGCAATCTGGGCTCCGGCCAAGGACTGGTCCGGATCCTCGACCTTAAGTTCCAACATCATTCCAGCCTCAGTGACACCTTCGTCGACCAATGCACTCCAATCGCTCGACTCTTCCAGTTCCCCGTCAGCAAAGGCATAAAGGGCATTGCCAAGCACCAATGGTTCTTCCCCCTGAAAACTACCGGTGACATCTATTAGGTACAAGGTGCCATGGTCTGCTACGCGATCTATACGGGCGACTTTCCCTTGCGCACCAGAGTTATATCCCTGGATTACTTGACCAATCAGAAACTGCCTGCGTTGTGATTGGAACATCAAACGGTCAGCCGTTACCAGGGTATCTCCAGGCGAAAATCCACCGTTTCGCGCATGGATCAGTCGGAGGGGAAGGTTTCGATTGGCATCTTCCAAAAGAACCGCCGAGGAAAATTTACCGGGGGCGGTATTAACGACGACATCCCCTTGATCCGGGGATGCTTCCAATTCCGTCGTCTTCTGTACTATTAATTTCGTTC
>CAZPPD010000264.1:0-7474 GCA_964588185.1 uncultured Alcaligenaceae bacterium
CCAACGTTCGGGCCGACTTTTTGCATATCTCGTTCAGAGAACGCCGTGCCGGGTGGCCAATGCAAGCCTTTTCAGCATAGATCAATTCATAACCAGCTGCATAAACCCGGTTTCCCCATTCTAAATCCCCGCCGGATTTCAGATCTGAATCAAAAAGTCCGACTTCATCCAAAACCTCCCGATAAGTAAATGCATTTCCTGTCGCAGCATAATGATGATTGTAAATATAATCATCTTGTCGAAAGGCAAATACTCCTTCGTATAATTCGACCGGGGTTGGCTTATGCGGATGATGGAAAAACACTTTAATCCGACCACCAACTAATCCACAATTCGATGTTGAAGTTAACGCGCGGACACCCTCTTCAATCCATTGCTTCACGGGCAAGCAATCGGAATCCGTAAATGCAATGATAGTTCCTTTTGCCAAAGCCAATCCCTTATTGCGGGCAGCGTAGGAACCCCTTTTTGATTCTGATGTTAGCACTACATGAGGGAATGGTTGAACCACAGCGGCATTATCTTCATCTGAGTTATTATCAATCACAACAATTTCATAACGTTCCGATGGATACGATTGGTTTTCTAAGGCCGACAGGCATTTTTTTAGCCGGTCAGAGTCGTTATAGACGGGAATGATAACCGAAACAAAAGGGAACTGGCCCTTATTCATTTAACACCTGCTTTCGAAAAGGTGTTCTTTTTATGGCTGCGAATTCGTTCTAGAATATTTGCGGCCCGCGTGTTTTGGCCATTGGTTGCATAGTCAGCTTGGAGAGCCAAAAAGTGAGCGATCGGGATAAACCGTTTCTTTGGTTCCGGATGTTCCAGGTTATTCCAAGCTTGATCCAAAGCCTTTTTGGGCCATTGGGAATCCAGGGCCAGACAATTCTGCTTTTCTTGATTAGCTTTGGTCGCTTGACCCAACTCGTTTAGTATGTACGCATAGGAACAATGATAGAAAGCTTTTTCGTCATTCTCTTGAATAGCTTTTTGAATATAGTACGCCGATTTCTCCAGATCATTGTCCAACCAGCAGAGAAAACATAGTGTTGCCGAAGTGGATGCATCTAATTCTATTTCCAACCGTTTTTGCAATACTTGGGTAGCTTCGTCAAACCGATGCTGGTATAGCAATGCCAACCCGAGATTATAATGAGCTTTTTTCTGTTGGCGTTCGTCCTCCAGCTTCTTGGCAGCCAGAACATGGCGATAATGCTTTTCTGCGTTTTTATATTCGCCCACATCAATACATGCATTGCCAAAGTTTATATACGCCCGCAAATTATTAGGCCGATATTCCAATTCGGTTTTCCAAAAACGGTAGGGATCGGAATAATCATTATTCCGAGCAATAGTTCTTAGACTTAAAGTAGCAATTACACATACCACCCCAATCCTGACCCAACGGTATATTCTAACTTCCGAATTGGGAAAGTTCTTTACCAACAATTTTAGTGCAAAATATCCGCCAACCACCAATATTGTTACCACCGAAGCCAACGGCAAATACATGCGATGTTCAAATGCCAAATCCCGGAGCGGCATAAAGCTTGAAGTGGGGGCCAAAATTAGGAAAAACCAGGCACCCACAAAACCAAGCCAGGAGCGTTTCCATAGGGCAACTAATGTCCCGGCAAACAAGACTATTAGGAATAAAGCATGGGGAAGGATTTCCCAGGCACTTCGAACAATAGGCCAATCCCAATAATCCAAGCACAATGGATGAGGCCAAAATGATAATCGGAGGAAATAACCAATTACCCCCGGCTGAGTTAGTGCATACTCCAAAGCAGATGGGCCTTTATTTCCAAATCCAGTTGATCGCGAGGGGTCGGTATAAAGTCCCCGGCCAATGTCGCGGACAAGGGTTGGAATCCATACAAGAAGAATTCCGAGATAAACCGGCAAACGTTTGGCCAATCGTTGTTTGAGTGGTCCATCCAGAAAAACCCAATCATAAAGAAGGATTATTATGGGCAACCCGATAGTGATTGATTTGGTATGAAACCCAAACAAACAACTGGCTACTGACGCCAAGAACCAAAGCCGGGAGGACTTGGCACTTTCCGGAGTTTTTTGCGAATCCACACCGCGGATATAAGCGTAAAGGGAAAACAACACAAAAAAACCAGCCAGGGATTCTGCCCGCTGTACGATATAAGTAACACTTTGCGTTTGCAGGGGATGAATCATCCAAGTTACCGCAATCAGGAAGGCTAGCCAACAACTTGCAGGTTGGGAAACGGGAGATCCTCGGAGATTGTTTAGAGTTCGATAGACAATTCCAAATAGAGTTACCGCTGCCAGAAGGTGAATCAGAATATTAACGGCATGATAACTCCAAGGTTGGTATCCGCTAGCGGCATAATTTAGGGCCATTGAAAAATAGAAAATCGCCCGGGGATTGCGGAAGGAATATTTAAGGGGCCAAACCTGCCGAATGCGATCATCTTCCAGCCACTTCTCATCATCAAACAAGTATCGCCCGCCAAAACTGTTGAGGAAGACCAGAATCCCCACAATTACCAACAGGAAAACTCTGGTCCAAACAGGAGATATTTGGTGGGAATCATCACCGGGATTGGGAGGCCCCTGATTCGAAAAGGTGGCTTCCGGAATTGCCGATTGGTTTAACGGAAGATCAGCAATTCCTGGTGAAATGTTGGTAACCGGGTTCATACCAACCTCTGGGGAGTCTAATTTTTGCGTCGACTAAGGGTAGCTTAAAAAAGAAAGACCGGCAAATGGTGGAAGGAAAACCACATTTGAACTTCCGAAATTTATTTCCCTTTTTCTTTTCAATCATGGCTTGAAATAAGGCCCTGGAAATTTGACAGAGATGGGACTTTGACGTAGATATTGTTAGAGTTCGTACTTTGCCAAATAGAGTCTGAACTCAATAAAAGTAGACTGTCAATCATCCACTATGCATCCTCCAGAGATCCTGGCTTGAAGTTAGCGAATCATTTTATGGCGGTGAAGAGGGGATGAGGATGCTCCTTTACCGTAATCTCTGTTATTCAACCGATCGGTGGGGTCAACCGTGCGAAAGCTATTGGTAGCCAGCCAAAAAAGTGGTGTTGGAAAAACAACAACTGCAATCAACCTTGCAACGGTTACGGCCAAGAAAGGAAACCGGGTGCTTTTGGTTGACGCAGACCCTGTCGGTACCGTGAGCATGTCCCTCAGCTTGACCAGCCACGAAAATCGGAAAAAGCTCCGGGATGTTGGCATCGACATGGATGGGGAAATTTGCTGCGAAGTTACCCCGGGATTAGATGTTCTTTCTCCTTACGACGAGGGCATCGGTACGGAAGAAAACTTCGAGAAATTGCTTGAGATGTTGGATTCCGAGGAAATACGGGAAAATTACAAGTGCGTTATCCTGAACTCTCCGCCTTTTATGAGCGATCGTCCCCGGCATCTCCTTCGAGGTTGCGATGAGTTCATCCTGGTTCTGCGAGCTGAACCCTTAGCCTTCCGCACGCTTCCATTGTTTCAGGAAATGGTAAAAACCATCAATGAAGAGGATGGGGCCGACTTGCGTGGGATTTTGTTGACCTTGCCCGAGCAAGGCCGTTGGGAATTAGACCTGCGACGCTATCTGGGCAGAAAGGTCCTGCCGCAAACTATACCAAACGATCCGGAGGTTCCGCGTGCAGAGTCTGCTGGGCAAGCAATCACGCAAGCCAACCCCAATTCCAATGCGGCTCTCCAGTTCACGGCTTTGAGTAATGATTTGGATTTGGGAAACAAGGCCCCGCTGAAAGAGAAGAAGAAGGACAAGCCGGTATACGATCCCGAACCGGAAGTTCCACCAACGTTGCTTCCTACTTTGTCTGGGCCCAGACCGGGGATTATGCCCCCTGCTTCCCCATCTCCGGTTTCGCGAAAAACACCGGCTCCCCAACCGGCAGCACCCAGTTCCGGATATGATGGAATTGCCACGCCCGCCGCCCGTCTTCGCTCCCGACGTGATTCGGGGTCTCGGAGAGTACGGATGGCACAAAGGGCCAAGGAACCGATTATTGCTCGCCGCTCCTCTGCTTTGGCAGCTCAGGAAATGAGTCGCCGGCAGAAACAGGAATCTAAGCAAAATCCACCGCCCTCATCCGCAGACCAAGTTCAGGCCCCCCAGGCAACCCCTTCTGGCATCAAGCGAAGGAAGAAAAAGGAGAAGAAAAGCGGAATTCGTCCTTGGCAAGTTTGGATTGCCTCTGGAGGATTGGTAGGAATCGCTATGGGCGCGGCAAAATTACCAGAACACTTTCTGCCCATTGGGGTGGGTCTCGCCACTGCGGTAGCCGTTGTAGTCGCATTGCGAACAATTTCGGTGTCCGATAATGCAACTCAGAAGAAATCCTGAAGCTATTCAAACCGAAATTAAGTATTTTGAACTGTTCCAAATTCAAATGACCAAAACGAACCTCTATTACACATTTGGGTTTTGGATTTGAATTTGTTTCAAAATTTTGGATTTCAATCTCCTATAGATTTGCCCCCCGAACCTCCACCTATTCTGAATTGTCTACCTAAATTATCATTATTCTTTTGAAAAGTGTGATTTTGTAAAATATCTCTTGAAGCTTTCTAATACAGGTGTACAATCACATTTTCCTTTATTGCAAGGTTGGTGTTTACTATGAAAGTTCGTGCCAGCGTTAAACGCATCTGCGAAAATTGCAAACTAATCAAACGCCATGGTCGGGTTTATGTGATCTGCTCCAATCCACGGCACAAACAACGTCAAGGATAAGTTGGGAGAAATAGGAAATGCCTCGTGTTCTCGGTGTGGACATCCCGAATGATAAGCAAATCCATATTTCCTTGCGATATATCTATGGAATTGGGCCTGCAAAATCGTTGGAAGTCCTTGCCAAAGCAGACATTGAACCTCATCGGCGTGCGAAAGATTTAACCGAAGACGAAATTGCCCGCATCACTACTATTTTGGATCGTGAATATTCGGTTGAAGGTCCTCTACGACGCCATATTAACCAGAATATTGCTCGGCTTCGTGAAATTAATAGCTATCGGGGCTATCGGCATCGCCGTAATCTTCCGGTTCGAGGTCAACGGACCCGAACTAACTCACGAACCCGCAAGGGCCCTCGGAAAACCGTTGCCGGCAAGAAAGGCGTCAAGGAAATGCGGTAACCGGCACCCCGGTTGCCATTCTCTGGGTTTCATGTTACAACCCATTATTTAGGAATTTTATATTCCCCGTGATCTTTTGAGGTTACGGGGATTTTAATATTTAATTGAACTTAATTCTTGTGGTCTGCCGGGAGAATTGCACCAGTGGCAAAAAGTAAGAAACGAAAGACAAGGCGACACGTAAGTAGGGGTATCGCCCACATTAAATCAACTTTCAACAACACCATTGTCACGATCAGTGACACCAATGGAGATACCTTATGCTTCGCTTCCGCCGGAACGGTCGGTTTTAAGGGCAGTCGGAAAAGTACTCCTTTTGCTGCCCAACGAGCTGCAGAAGTTTGTGCCGATAAGGCTATCAAGTTCGGCCTCAAGGAAATTGAAGTTCGGGTGAATGGTCCCGGTTCCGGCCGGGAATCGGCAGTCACCGCTTTGCAAGCCGCCGGTTTAAACATCAAAGTGATAGAAGATGTCACTCCATTGCCGCATAATGGTTGCCGGCCACCGAAAAAACGTCGGGTTTAATGTAAATGGGAGGTCGGTTCATCCGGCCCGACCAAAAAGTACATGCTTAATTATCTGAAATTTCTCTGAGAACCTTCTAAGGATCAAAAACTTATGGCAAGACATCTGGATTCTGTATGCAAACTTTGCCGCCGGGAAGGATTAAAGTTGTACCTCAAGGGAAGCCGTTGTGAGAGCCCCAAATGCCCAGTCGAACGGCAACGTCCCGCTCCTGGTATGCATGGCTTTCGCCGAGGGAAAGCAAGTGAATTTGGAGTCCGGCTTCGCGAGAAACAAAAGGTCAAGCGCTTCTATGGAGTGCTGGAAAAGCAGTTCCGCCGTTACTTCCAAATGGCGTTGCGTTCGAAATTAAATACCGGGGAAGTCCTGCTGAGCATTCTCGAAAGCCGCTTGGACAATGTGGTCCACCGGTTGGGATGGGCTCAGTCCCGTGCCGCCGGACGGCAACTAGTTTCGCATGGCCATATTCTGGTGAATGAACGGGTTTGTAATATTTCCAGCCGATTGATCAAGGCAGGTGACTTGATCAAAGTCAAAAGCCGCCCCAAAACAGTCCAACTCGTAAAATTAAACCAGCAAGACAATCCACAAGTAATCCCCGACTTCCTGGAAATGATCAATGACGAGCCCCCGGAAGCTCGAATGACCCGGACTCCTGCCCGCTCCGATGTTGACCCTCGTCTCACCAGAGATAAAGAACTCAATGAACTCTACATCGTGGAGGTAAGCTCCCGGTAGGGGAAAGACAGCGGTGAAACTAACCCAGATTGGCATCAAAGAAAACAAAAACAACAACACAGTCGGCAACTCTAAAAGATCAGAATGTTCTCGTGCCAGGAAGGCCGAGACGCGTTCCTTTTCGGCCCAAGCGGCCACTGGAGGATTCACTCTATGCGGATTAAATGGCGTGGTTTGGAACTACCATATCGGCTTTATACCGATCGTGAGACATTAACGGATACTTACGGCAAATTTCATGCAGAGCCGTTTGAACGCGGTTTTGGGGTCACCATTGGCAACAGTCTCCGCAGGGTTTTGATTTCCAGCTTGGAAGGAAGTGCGGTTACCCGCGTGAAAATCCAGGGAGTCCAACACGAGATCACTACCATTCCCGGCGTGGTTGAAGATGTGACCGACATTATTCTCAACATTAAAAGCCTCGTGGTGCGAAACAAAAGCGAGCAACCTCGGGTGATTCGAATTGATCGCCATGAGCAAGGGGTTGTAACCGGAGCCCACGTTATTACCGACGAAATGGTTGAGATTATCAACCCCGAACATATCTTGGCTACCTTGACTGCGGATGTCCCTTTCGTCGTGGAAATGACCATCGAAAACGGCCGTGGTTATCGGACAGCGGAAGAAAACTCCGGAAAGGAACGAGAAATTGGCGTCATCCCGGTGGATTCGAGCTTCTCTCCGGTTGTGCGGGTGAAATACGACGTGGAAGAAACCCGCGTGTTGCAGAAGACAAACTACGATAAGCTCACGATGGAAATCTGGACCAACGGCACCATCTCCCCACAAATGGCGTTGGTGGAAGGCTCCAAGATTCTCCGCAAGCACCTCAATCCCTTCATCCAATACTCCGAACCCGGCCCGGAAATCGCCATCGAGGAAAAAGGCGAAACTGCTGCGGCTCCGTCTCCAGCCGATCTGGAAATGGAACGCAAATTAAATATGAGCCTTGCGGAGTTGGAACTGTCGGTTCGAGCTACCAACTGCCTGGAATCGGAAGGAATCACTACCGTTCGGGATCTAATCAATCGCAACGAAGAAGAACTTCTTG
>CAZPPD010000265.1:0-7469 GCA_964588185.1 uncultured Alcaligenaceae bacterium
CAAGGAACTCCTGTATTAAAATGGCATTCCCAAGTGGACGAGCATTACCAGATTACTCCCGCCGAGGAAGAACTGGATATTGGCACGAAGGTTACGTTGCGGGTCAAACCTGCAGCTTCTTTTATCCTCCAAGAACGCAACTTGATGGACACTATCCGTGCTTATGCCGATTTCCTGCCGATCCCCATTCATCTGGAAGGAGATCCTTATCCCATCAATCTCACCTCCCCTCCCTGGGAGGCAGAGGACGTTCATTCCGCCACCAATGACTACATCGTGCGTACTTTTGGCGGCAATGAACCCCTGTTTGTTTTGCCCTTGGAGAACTGGAAAGTGCACCTCGAACACGACAGCATTACTATTCCGCTACAAGGATTTTTGTTTGTTCCACCGGGTTCGGTGGCTTCAGTTCGGGAGTACGGCGACCTCAATGTTTATATTCGGCGGATGTTTATCTGCGACCGGGAACGCGACTTGCTGCCGCCTTGGGCACGGTTTGTCCGCGGAGTAATTGATTGCCCTATGCTCCAACCCACTGCCTCTCGGGAAGGCATTCATCAGGACGAGAACTTTGAGTCTGTCCGCCAAGCCTTGGAGGAGCAGCTTGGACAAGGTTTGCAGACTCTGGCGGAAACGCGCCCGGAAGTATGGAAACAATTGGTCCGCGGTCACTCCGATGTGATCGTTAGCTGGGCGGTGAAAGACAATGAGTTCTTTGAACGAGTCGAAGACCTGGTCGTCTTTCGAACTTCGCGCGGTTTGCTGAATCTGCCTTCCTACCTCGAAGAGAGTGGCGGGTCTCTCTATTACGTGACCCGGGAGCTTGGGTCGCTGCAAGAGCAGATCTTGGCGGAAGGCCGTGATGTCCCGGCGATAGATGCGGCTTGGTTTGCTGTGACTCCATTCCTGGAAAAGTATGCGGCTCGCCATCCCGAAGTCGGATTAGTTCAACTCGATGGTGAATCGCAAGAATTGATGCGGCCGGTTTCCGAGGGCTCCTTCAGTAAAATCCTGGCTTATTTCAAGAAACAAGATGTTCGTGCTCGAGTTGCCGCCTTTAAGCCGGCAGAGGTTCCCGCGGTCATGCTTTACCCTCAAGGTGCGGAAACTGCACGCGAAGCAGGAACAGCTTTGGAGCGTGGCGAAATCCCGGAAGGGTTGGCAGGATTGGTCAGCGAATATGTGGAAAACCGGTTCTCCGATGATGAACTCAAAGGGACGCTTTACTTAAATGCCTCGAATCCGTTTGTCCGCCGTTTGGCAGACAACCCACCCTCTGAGGAAATCCAAGAAAACTTACTGTCTACCCTACACCAAATGGCCCGATTGTTTTCCGGCCGCATGTTAAATGCCCTAGAGGCGACCGATGCTTTTCGCGGCATAACCCAGGCAATGAAGGGGTTGATTGACTGAGAAAAGAGAGAACTCTTTGTTAGAGCACCTATTCACCTCTCCTGCAATCGTAACGGGCAGAGAGCATCTCTTATGAGTATTTGGGACTGGTTTAGCGAACGCCTGGACGAATATATCGGATCTGGCGATGAAGAACGCATTCAACTGGCGGAACTTCATTCCGATGGTTTCGATTTTCAGGAAATAGACCCAGATGCTTCGTATGACATTTTCACCCAGGGCAGCCGGCTGGCCAGAAGCTTGAACGAACCATGGTGGGAATTCTTTTATGACGTCTGGCGAGTGATTGCTCTGAAAAGTTATAAAAATGACCTGACCAATGTCAAAGACTTGGCCATCGATTGTACGTTGAAAGTCCAGAAACCGGAATTCAATCAACACCCCTGGCGTTTCGCAGCTTTCAACAATCTGGTTGGGATCTACATTGATATTGATCCGGTCGGCCTTGCTCCGGAAATCCAGCAATGCTTGCAATACCTGGAGGACAGCATTCCACCGGGAAATCTGGACGATTATTATGTGTTCCAAAAGAACCGCCGCTTTTTCGCGATAGCTCGTGAAGATTTCCACGAAGCATTGGAAATTAGCCTTCGCACATTAAATTTAATGGCCTCAAGACCGGAAGAAAATGACGGCTGGTATGAGGTGGGAATTCATGCAAGTCTGTGTTGGATCTACCACAAACTGCAAAATTGGAAAGCGGTAATTGAGCATGGGCAAATAACCGAAGAAATGGCCCGCCCTATTGCTCAGCAAAAAACTATCTTGATGGAGGGACTTATTTGGCAAGCTGTTGGAAACCGAATGCTAGGAGACGAAAGCCAGGCCTGCCGCTTTTATCGCCAAGCCATCCGACGCCAAAAGCAAATCCAGGCTATTCCACCAAATGAGTTTTACGATGGTCTGGCCCTTTTTCATCAATTTAACGGAGATCTGGATAAGTCTTTAAAGGTTCGCAATCACCAGTACAAAAATATTCGCGGTCGAGGAAAGAACATCCAAGAATACCGGGCTTATTACGAACGGTGTAAATTGCTGTTTGCTTTGGGAAAGTTCAGCGAACAAAATCGAAGGAAATTAAAAGCTTTGGCAAGCAGATTTAAAAACCCCCAACAATACCTCCTGGAAATCGACGACCTTTAACTGGAATTAGCGATGGACGTTTGGGATTGGTTTCAACAATGCGAACAACAATGGCTGCAAAAAGGGGATCAAGACCGGTTGCGGATGATGCGTTGTTTCGAGGAAGGCTTTGATCTGCAAGAGGTTGATCCCGAACGTACCTTGGCATTGTTCCAGGAAGGAAAAAATCTTGCAGTCCAACTCGATGAACCGTGGTGGGCGCTGTTTTTTGATGTGGAACGGTTGGGGGCGACAATAGAATTCCTCGGCGATTTCCGCGAGGTGTTGGACTTGGCAATCCAGTGTAATTTGCAATTCCAAAAACCGCAATTCGCCAATCATCCCTTCAAATTCACTGCCCAGATTTACCTGGCCTATGCCTATATGGGAATTGATCCGCTGGGTTTTGCGGATGCAGTCCAACAAGCCTTGGTGCATTTGGAGAAGAACATCCCTCAAGGCACCAATGAAGAATGGTATTTGTTGTTACGCCACCAGCAGGGATTTGCCCGGGCCAAGGGAGATTTCCAAAAGGCCGTAGATATAATTCTGGGACACCTTAATCTTCTGGATGGCGACCCCTACCATGGGCCCTGGTATGCGACCGCCATTTATGCGGATCTGTGTTGGTTGAGTTATCGTATGGGGGATTGGCAAGCGGTTGCGGAATACGCCGGTAGAACCGAGGAATTATCCCGGCAGCTGGATTTGTGCCAGTTATTTTTGGCGGAGGCCCTGACTTGGAAAGCGGCGCTGGCCCGGCGCTCCGGCGATGAGGGAGCGGCCGCCCGCTTTTATCGAAATGCAGTTACTCGGTTGACCCATCTCAAAATCGAACCCAATTCCACCTATTACGACGCCATGTCCTTCTATCATGAGATCGGAAATGATTTCGGCAAAGCCTTAGATACTCGCCGGCGGCAATGGCAAGGAGCCTGCGGGAAAGGAATGCTTGCTTACGAGTTCATCGTTCACCTGCGGAAATGCCAGGTACTCGGTCAAATGGGGAGTCTCCAGGATAGCGACTATCAATTCGCCCTGAGTCTTGCCGGAAAACTACGGAAACCGGATGTTTATCTTGCCGAACTGGAAAAGCTCAAACCAAAAATCAGGCACCAACCCAAAGGTCCCCCGAATCTTGGACCTTAAACCACGCCCTTTGCGCACCATTAAATCAAAGCTTCCATCATCCCTTTGGCTTTGTGCCAGGTCTCAGCATATTCCTTTTCCGGGTCCGAATCCGCGACAATTCCGCCGCCGACGGAAAATTGTACCCAACCGCCGCCGACGCTAAACGTGCGGATCAGAATATTGGTATCTATACTGCCGTCAAAGCCCAAGTATCCCAAGCTGCCGCAGTAGGGACCGCGAGCAACCTGTTCCAGCTCAGTGATTATTTCCATGGCTCGTATTTTTGGCGCACCGGTAACCGACCCGCCCGGAAAGGTTGCTCGCAGGAGATCTATAGGACCAAGTTCCTCCCGAATGCGGCCTTTGATTACCGAAACTAAGTGATGCACATACTGATATGTTTCCAACTTGCAGACATCGGTAACATCGATGGACCCATACTCGCAAACGCGGCCAATGTCGTTGCGCAATAGGTCAACAATCATGACATTCTCAGCCCGGTCTTTGGCACTTTCCAAAAGTTCCTGTCCATTCCGCTGTTCTTCTTCGGGAGAATTGCCCCGCGGGCGAGTTCCTTTGATCGGACGGGTTTCGATTACGCCGTTTTGCATTTGCAAGAAACGCTCAGGAGAAGCACTGGCTATCTGATACTTTCCCAAATCAAAATATCCGGCAAAAGGAGCCGGGTTGCTTTTCCGCAGTTGCCCATACAACTCCAGTGCGGAAACACGTGATGGATGCAGGAGCCTTTGGGCGATGTTCACCTGAAAACAATCACCGGCGTGAATATATTCGACTGCTTTGCCAATGGTTTCCTGGTATTGGCGGGGATTAAAGTTACTGAACAGGTTCGCCAATTTTGGCACTGGTTGTTTGCGGTAAGAATCAATGGCCAAAGGGGGTTGTGAAATCTGTTTTGGATAGGCTGGCAGATCCTCTTGCAGCCGTTGATATATCTGGTCCAGGCGGGATTGGGCCCTGGTAATTCTTCGGTTTGGAATTTGCTCCGGCAAACCGGTGGAAATGATCCAACTCCTGTTCTGTTGATGATCAAAGGCCACAACCCAATCGAAAAAGCCCACCGCGAGATCCGGCACTTCGAAGTCGTTGTATTGCGTAGCGGGAAGCCGTTCCAGTTGGCGGTTTAACTCATAGCCAAATAATCCAGCCATGCCTCCTTGGAATGGGGGCAAGCCGGCAATTGTTTCCAGCGAAAATTGGGAAGCCTGATCGCCAAGAAGAGAAAAAGGATTCACCCGAATGATTTTGGAGGTCCGGTTGATCCGGTCGTGAATGCCAAGACGGTTTCCTCGTCCGATCACCCAGCGAAAGGGATCCGCCGTAACAAAGGAATAACGGCTTAACTCGCGGGGGCCATGGACACTGTCCAAGAAAAGCAAGTTCGGTAAATGAGCCAACTGCCGGCAGATCAGCCAGGGATCGGGAGCAAGTTCTAATTCTGTTATCAGGGGGTAGATGTTTTCGGATAGAAGTCTGCTATGCAATTCCGTAACCAAAGCTTCCGTTGATTCTTACTAAGCTGGATCGATTTCAGGCCCGCCTTTCGGTTTTGATTCCTTGGCGTCCCTTTTCATCTTATCGTAATGACTGGTCTCCGGCAGTGTGAGAAACCCCCAATTCAAAGGCTGATCCTGAATATAATCCTTTCCCA
Organism: uncultured Alcaligenaceae bacterium; assembly: GCA_964588185.1. Classification (GTDB taxonomy): domain Bacteria; phylum Planctomycetota; class Planctomycetia; order Gemmatales; family Gemmataceae; genus CAZPPD01. The sequence continues at coordinate 5,339 of CAZPPD010000265.1, forward strand.
GGGTGAGGGCAGTAACTGCTTTCGCTATTTCATAGCCCAGGTAAAACGCATGATCCGGGGCAATATCTTCCTCTTCCAAGACCCGCTGGAATAATTCGAATGGATCCGTTCCCTGATGAAAAAGTTGACGATTGAGAATATGGAGCAAACCCTGCTCGGCGAACACCCGGAAATTGCGGTCTTTAATATTGCTCGCCAATTTTTCCAGTGTCTCCCGGCCATGGACATGGACCTTGGTATCCCGCAGCATTATCAGATTTGGTTCCAAATGTTTGGGTAACACTTTTCGGTGGACGGCGTGGTAGACCAAACGGCGGGCGAGATCCAGTTCCCGAACACAACTTCGGCACCAGTTGATCACCTCAGTAGTCAAAACGCTGCGAATGCCGACTTCCTGGCAAAAACCCAAGAGAATCACATTGACTCCCGCCGAATCTACATCCGTCAGTTCCGTTAAATTGCCGATCCCCATCATCATCTCTGCTTGCGGATAGCGGCGGCGGACTTCCAGATAACGTCCCAGCGAAGCGGCAAAGCCAAACCCAATCGGTTCAATGATAGGGTCAATGCGAAAGGGAACTTTGTTGTCTTGAAGAAACTGCACGGTTTCATCCAAGCCTTGCAGATTGGCAGGATTGTCGGGGATGGCTACCACTTCACAGCCCCACTCGGGGGCCAGATGGCGGTTGCTGCTATTCACACTCAGGGTCAGTTCCGCACCGGCAGTCACTGCATTTTTTACTTCTTGGGGATTAAAGCTATCAATGGAAACTCGCATCCCTTCGGAGACCAGGGCTGCAACCGCATCGCCAACTGCATTCCAGGTTTCTCCCGGATTGCAACCTAAATCGATCAGGTCGGCTCCGGAATCTTTGGCCGAATGTGCTTGCTCAACGAGTTCGGGAATGGATAACCGCGGAGCATGATTAATTTCGGCCAGGATCTCGATGTCATACTTGCCGTAGCCTTCCGGCTTGGTTTTTTTGGTGTGAAAGAATTCCGGGAGGTCGCGCAAATCCTTGGGCCCTTTTTCTATGGGTATATCTGCCTGGATATGCATGAGATTTCCCGCGCATAAACCGGGTAAAACAATGCGGTCCACGTTCGCGGGAATCGTAAGGTGGCGGGAAACCCAGGAAGTATTGGCCAGAGCCGCAACTGTGATGGGAAGGACATCCACAGAAAACTCAAAGCCGGCCTCGGGAGCTACTTCTTCGAGAACCTTACGCAATGCCGGTTCGGCGAGCTTCCCGGTGACGAACAGGATGTGCTCCATAGGTTTTGACGTCACTTCAAAATGTTCTTCCTCGAGTAATCCGGTTGTCAGGGTTTATTCGCGCTCCCCGATGGGTCAGTTCCCGGAAGCGGGTGCTGGCCATGACCCAAACAATTAAAGTGGCAAACAACCAGAAGAAGAACCCAACCAGGCAAAAACAAAATAATTCCAAGAACTCTTCCGCCATATGATCATAGCGAAAATTACCGGAATAGAAGGGCAGGATTCCCATTGCCGCGGGCGGAGTCAGGCCCGCTTGAAATTTCACCAGGTATTCCGCTTCTCGTCCCGGTCCGGGACCAAAAGCACAGCAAAACCAGGGAAGCCAGTGCCCCACGCCCAGCATGGCTGTTGTCAGAAGAGTGAACACTGTGGCTCGCATTGAGGTCTTGCTGACCATGGAGAACCAACATCCCAGGATTCCCACAAAGCCGGAAAATATCAACCAAGCGGCGATCAAAAAAGGTAACGCCAGAATCGACAAGCCACCGGTACAAACCGCGATCAGCCAAATAGACCCCAACCACAGCCAGGCAAAGCGAATACTGGCGATACTCCCCAACCATTTGGCAGCCAGGATTTCATTACTGTCCAGGGTGGTGGTGAGCAGGCTGTCTAAAGTATCTTTGTCCCGTGCGGAGCTGATGGAAGTGGACGCCCGGGTGGCCACGGGCAAAAGTGTCAAGCAGGAGATTATAACCGTCGTGGTTCTTACCCAAACATTGGTACCCTCACTGAGTTCTCGCCAAGGGTCTCCATAGTAACCACCGCGGGTAAAGAATATAAAATAGACGATTAGAACTACCGGGACATAGGTCAGAATCGTTAGCAAGACCACTACTACCCAGCCAATCC
>CAZPPD010000266.1:0-7464 GCA_964588185.1 uncultured Alcaligenaceae bacterium
AATTTTAGATCGTTAATTGAACGCCGCGAACGCGATCGAGATGAGCTGAACCAAATCGAGCGGGAACTGCGTTTCTTTCCCGCCACCACCACCGAACCGAAAAAGCTGACTCTGGACCAGGTGAAAAACTTCAACCAACAGGGGTTTCTGAGCCCAATCCGCATTTTTGATGCGGCGGAAATTGAGGATATCCGCATTTATTTCGACCAATTGCTGGCGAAAGCAATGGCTGAAGGAGGAGATAGCTACTCCATCAGCTCTGCCCATCTCCGCCATGGCCAGGTGTACGATATTTTGACGGATTCCCGCATTGTGGATTGCGTTAGCGATCTGTTGGGGGAAAATGTGGTCGCTTGGGGCTCTCATTTCTTCTGCAAAATGCCCCACGATAGCAAAATGGTGTCCTGGCACCAAGACGCCAGTTACTGGCCGATCACTCCCAGTAAGACCGTTACGGTCTGGTTAGCGGTCGATGATGCGGATAAGGAAAATGCTTGTGTGCTCTTTGTTCCCGGTTCGCATTTACATGGCCATCTGGAATTCCGGGACAGTGATACTTCGGAGAACAATGTCCTGGATCAAACCATCGACAACGTGGAAAAATTTGGGACGCCGTTTGAAAACATTCTCCAAGCAGGTGAAATTTCCCTTCATTCCGACTTGCTCTTGCACGGTTCCAACGCCAATCATTCCGATCGACGTCGCTGTGGACTCACCTTACGATATTGCACCCCGGATGTGCGTGCCCATTTGGAATGGAACAAGAAGGGCGTAATTGTTCGAGGGGAAGATCCGAATGAGCATTGGGGCAATCCTTCCCGGCCGCAAGAGGATTGAATTCCTGCCCTTCTATCCAATCTGTCTAGGACCATTTGACCATTTTCAGTAAACTCCTGGAGTGAACAAATTCTAGTGAGGAGATGGCAAGCATGGATGCAGCCGATCCGAAAGTCGTTCTGGTCCATGATTGGTTGACCGGAATGCGAGGCGGGGAAAAATGTCTGGAGGTCTTTTGTGATCTTTGGCCGGACGCTCCCTTGTACACCTTGTTACATCGTTCCGGAAGTGTCTGTCCGGAAATTGAAAATCATTCCATCCACACCAGCTTCCTGCAATGGTTGCCGCAGGTCCACCGTTATTATCGATACTTGCTGCCCTTGATGCCTTTGACAACGGGATGGCGGTTTCCCGATTGTAATGTGGTTTTAAGCTCCAGTCATTGTGTGGCCAAATCCGTCAGGCCACCCGAAGGAGTTCCCCACATTTGTTATTGCTTCTCGCCGATGCGCTATGTCTGGCATATGCGGAAATCCTATTTCGGAACCAAAAGACAAGGGATAAAAGCCTGGTGCAGGGACAAAATATTGAGTTGGATCCGGGAGTGGGACCGAAGAACTGCCGCCAACGTTACTCATTTCATTGCCATCAGCAAGACAATCCAAACCCGCATCCGGGAATGTTACGGTCGAACCAGTTCCATAATCTACCCGCCTGTAGATACAGATTTTTATTCTCCGGCGAATGTGAACCGCCAAGATTATTACTTGGTGGTGTCGGCGTTTGCTCCCTACAAGCGGATTGATTTGGCCATTGAGGCGTGCAATAGTCTGCAACGAAAATTGGTCATCATCGGCAAAGGCCAAGAGGAAAAGAAATTGCGAGCCATGGCTGGACCGACTATTCACTTCCTGGGTTGGCAATCCGATGAAGCCATTCGCGACTACTTCCGCTCGTGCCGGGCGTTGCTATTTCCCGGCGAAGAAGATTTCGGGATTGTTCCGGTTGAAACGCAAGCGTGCGGCACTCCGGTAATTGCTTTTGGCCGCGGTGGTGCAACCGAAACCGTAATTCCACAAACAGAGCCGTATCCGACCGGGATTTGGTTCGAAGAGCAATCAGCCGAGAGTCTGACCTCTGCAATTCTGGAATTTGAAGCCCTAGAGGGGAACTTGAATCCCGATAGCTGCCGGCGAAATGCGGTTCAATTTAACAAGGCCCGATTTTATCGGGAGATCAGGCAATATGTGGAAACGGTTATCTCCGGAAATGATAGGCTTTCGCGTGCGGCCTAATAAATCCAAAGCAACACTTCAATTTCCCCCGGGAAGAATTACGCATCCGGTTATTCGTCCACCATTACTGGGAATAGACGGCGCACTTCGGCAGCAGTCGGTTGGCGGCCGTATTCGCAGATCTCAAAAACCTCGGCGTGTTGTATTTTCTGACCACGTTCTTTGCCATAAGTCTTAATGAGCTCAGCACGGTATTTTTCGGCAACCCGATGAGCTCGTTGTTGCATTTTGCTTCGGACTCGCCGGAGGGCAGCTACATGTTCCTTTTGGGTTTTTGGAACCATTTCAGGAGAACCGAATACACCGCCTTCAACAAACTGGGATTCCAACGCTTCCAAAGCAGTCAGTTTCTTGTCGATGACGTCGTCAATATTGACTACAATGTCGGGCCGAAATGGATTTGGTCTTTGGAAGCGGTCGATGTAATAGACAAAAAGAGGATTAGTCTTCAGGTGCGGGACATTGGGACAGAAAAAAGGCACCGTTACCATAAAAGCCGCATCCTGAACCAGAATACCCGTGTAGCGATGGTCCGGATGGTAGTCATTCGGGCGATGGGACATAACAATGTCCGCTTTCCACTCCCGAATTAGTTGGGTGATGGTGCGGCGGTTTTCCAGCGTCGGCATCAACTCTCCATCATGATTGTCCAGCACCTGTGTGTGGATGCCGAGAATACGAGCCGCTTTTTCGACCTCAGCCGTTCGCCGCCGGGCTAAGGGGCCTCCGGCAATCCGCCAATGGCCGATATCTCCGTTGGTAGTGGAGACAAACTTGACATGATGTCCCTGCTCCGCCCACTTCGCTGCTACCCCGCCGGCCCGAAGTTCGCAATCATCCGGATGGGCACCAAAGGCAATGATACGCAGCTTACCGTCGTTAGGTGAAATTGCTGCTTTTGGGACGGGGTTTGCTTGCGGCTTGGATTTCTTACCGCCGATTGGCGAGGCACTTTGCACTGCCCCGAGTCCATCACGCCACAACCAGCCGCATAGAAAACCGGCTGCCACCAACAACAACATCAATCCGAAAAAATTCTTTTGAGATTTCATCTGATAACCTCATGTCAGAAAGGAGAAGTGCTCATGGAGGAGCTATTCGTTTATTGCAAAATGGCGTCAATTAAATGACCATGTACATTGGTCAGGCGGCGTTGGATCCCGTTGTGATAAAAAGTAAGCCTTGTATGATCGATGCCGAGAAGGTGTAGGACGGTGGCATGGAAATCGTACCAGTGAACAACATTCTCCACGGAACGATAACCGACCTCATCCGTCTGACCGTAGGTGATGCCTTTCTTGAGACCTGCGCCGGCCATCCAAATAGTGAAACCGGTTTGGTTGTGATCCCGCCCTTTGCCTACTACATTCGCCGCTGATTGAGTAAAAGGAGTGCGGCCGAATTCGGTGGTAAAAAGGACTAGCGTGTCCTCAAGTAAACCTCGCTGTTTCAGGTCGCGAATCAATGCGGCGACAGGCTGATCAATCCGTGGAGCTTCCCTTCCATGGTTCATGCGCATATCTTCGTGGCCATCCCAATTGATGCGGGGACTGCCGAAGGAGCCTCCTGAGAACAATTGCACAAATCGGACTCCCCGCTCGATGAGCCTTCGCGCCAGCAAACAGCCTCGGGCAAAATCTTCTGATTCCGGCCGATTCAGTCCGTACCTATCCTGAGTAAGCCGTGTTTCCTGATTGAGATTGGTAACTTCGGGAACCGAGAGCTGCATTCGCGCTGCCAACTCATAGCTCCGGATGCGGGCTCGAAGGGCATCCTCTCCAGGCCGTTGGGATTGGTGGCAACGATTCATAGTTGCCAACAGGTTTCGCGTTGCGGCCTCTGCCTGCGGAGCCACTTGTTGCGTTGGAAACAAATTATCAATCGGAATGCCCCGACTACGAATTGGAGTCCCTTGATGTTGTCCGGGAAGGAAGCCGTTGGTCCAATTAATAGTCCCGCCGGCAGGCAAACCACGAGCATCCGGGATGACTACAAATGCCGGCAGGTCGTCCGACTCACTTCCCAGGCCGTAAGAGATCCAGGAACCCATACAAGGAAATCCATTAAGGCGAAAACCGGTGTTCTCTTGAAAAGTCGCAGGAGTATGGTTAGAGGTCTCCGCTACCATGGAATTGATGACCGTCAGCTCATCGGCAACCTGAGCGATATGGGGGAACAAATCGGATATCCACAAGCCCCCTTGTCCCCGTTGGCGAAATGGCCAATCATTCTTGCGAAGCAAGCCGACTCTTCCAAAGAAAACGTCCGGCCTTTCGGTGGTATTAAGTGACCTGCCATGGAGCCGCTCCAACTCAGGTTTGTAATCAAAGGAATCAACCTGACTCAAGGCCCCGCAGAGGCAGATATGAATTACCCGAGTCGCTTTTGGTTGATGATGAGGTATTCTTCCTCTTTCCTCCGAGCATTTGGCTTCATTAGTAAGTCCATCTTTAATGAGCAGAGAGGCAAGTGCTGCTCCACCAATGCCCCCGGTTGTCCAAGACAGGAATCCGCGCCGGTCCAGCAAAGGTTCTAAAGGGCCGGATTTTGAATTTGAGAACATTCCAGATCTACCTTAGTCAATGTAAAGGAATTCGTTGCTGTTAAATATTGCTCGGCAAAGCACCTTCAAACCATGGTCTGCAACAATTGGTGTGGCAACTTGAATTTCCTTGGGTTGCGGCTCGCGACCATAGGCTAACTTGTAGGCGTGTATGATTTGTTGTTTTACCTTTTCACCTGCTTCCTTTTTAACTCTATCTGCGAAATAATCGGCCATTTTCAGGACGAAGGTGCTATTCAGAAGAGTAAGGGCTTGGAGAGGAGTAGTTGTGACCATTCGTTTTGGTGTGGTGGTCGAAGGATCGGGGCAGTCGAAGGTATCCAGCATCTTGTTTCGCCCACTTCTTGCCCATGTCCGGTAGATGGTGCGGCGATACAAAGCAGGATCTATTGGATTGATTGGCAGATAGTAATGAGTTGCACCACGTATCTTGACCTGAAAGTCCCGGTATCCGGGACCTCCCATCTTTTTGTCCAGTTTTCCTGCCACACTCAGGATTGCATCCCGAACTGCTTCCGCTTCTAATCGACTAGGGCTTTTCCTCCACAACAAGCGGTTGTTGGAGTCAACTTGGGAACATTTGAGCCGGAACTTTGATGCTTGTCGATAGGTTGCAGACAGAACAATGAGGCGATGAATTTGTTTGAGGCTGAAATTCTTAACCTTAAGTCTCTCGGCAGGAATAGGTGTGGGAGTTACCAACTCACTCGCCAGCCAGTCCAGCAGTTTTGGGTGAGAAGGACGGTCGCCGTTAAAACCAAAGTCATTCGGCGTTTCGACTATGCCCACACCAAAGTGATAATGCCAGAGTCGATTCACAATCGTCCTGGTGAAAAGGGGATTCTTTGGACTGGTAATCCACTCGGCCAGCTTTCTCCGTCGTTCGCTATCAGGAGCATTAGGTGGAAGGCAAAAATCGGCCTTGATTCCCCGGATGGAGGCAACTCCGCCGGGTTTGAGGAGAGCACCTTTCTGAGAAGGGTTGCCGCGAATTAGTAGGTGAGTCGGTTCCGGTTGACGAGGGGCTACGGCATAGGTCTTTCTGTTAGGTAATGGTTTGCTTAGTTGCTTTTGAATCTGATCCAATTGGGTGACTATTGCCTTCCTAACTTCAAGGACCTTAGGTTCTAAACGAGCCAGGATCTCCTTTTCGGAAACAATATTGCTTGCAACACCGGCGGCAGCAGCTACTTCGTCGGCTGACAAAGCTTTATCAAACATTTTCGCTTTGAGGATGGCTCCGGAAAGAAACCGACCGGGACGGGGAGGGGAATGACGCAAGCCGAAGAGAAGTTGGGATTTTTTTGCTGCATAGGTAACCAAACCGGAAGTTTGATAGGGTTTTCCATAGGCCCTTCCATTGCGATAGGCTGTGATTTTACCATCGTTTGAGTACACCAAAGTCATTAGGACTGGTTCTTTGTGAGCAGAAGTCTCAGGAGTTCCTTGGAATGGCTTTGTCCTCCGAAAGAAATCACTGCCAGCCATCCAGTGGCCCGTTTGCCGTTCCCCGAAAACAATGGCATCGAAAACCTTACCTCCTAAGCTTTGAATGCTGAAAACACCACCTCCGCGTTGCTGGAGTTTATCGAGTTTAACCAAAGCAGATAGAGTCCGGGCTTTGATGGTTCGGTCAATGGGAAGAGTCGAAGCGTAGGCGTTTCCGCCTACAATCAGACCTCCTCTCCCCACTTTTGCCTCCCCATGCAACTTTACATCCAACATCCCCACAAGGTCTTTGGTTCCTTGGGTAAAATCCCAATGCGCGATTGGGGAAGGCCCTTTTATTGGTGTGGTGGGATTCGTTTTACGCTCCGAGAGGATTTTCTTCTGGATGGGTTTCTCAAGGTCTATTAATCGCTGTTGGAGTTTCTTTTGGGATGCTTGTAAAGCTATACGATTCTTTGCGATTTGTTCCTTCGCTTTAGCAGTGAGAACGCTCCGTTGGCCGTGGCGAACTCCTGCGAGAGCAGCCGTAAGCTGATAGTATTCCTTCTGTCGAACAGGGTCGAACTTGTGATCATGGCAGCGAGCACAGTTTACGGTCAGCCCTAAGAATGTTTGGCTAACAGTTCCTACTATGTCTTCGAGTTCATCCTGGCGGACTACTCGTTTCATGGCCACACTTTGTTGTCCCTGGCCGACGCTGTCGTAGCCACCTGCTACTAAGAATCCGGTGGCGATAACACCATCCTGATCGCTGGTCAGGACATCACCTGCCAGTTGCAAGCGGGCAAATCGATCATAAGGCATCCCGTTATTAAATGCTTCGATCACCCAATCGCGATAGGGCCAGGCATTTCTTCGCAACTCATCATGCTCAAAACCGTTGCTTTCACCAAAGCGAACCACGTCCAGCCAGTGGCGGGCCCAGCGTTCGCCGTAATGAGGGGAATCGAGGAGTCGGTTGACAACTTTTTCGTAGGCGTTAACAGATTTATCCTGGACGAAGGATTCCACCTCCATTGGAGTTGGAGGCAATCCAATGAGGTCAAAATATAAACGGCGAATGAGTATCCGTCGATCGGCTTGGGGAGAGGGTTGAAGACCTTTGGCTTCCAACTGAGCGAGAATAAATGCGTCGATGCTGTTTTTGATCCAGGATTTATCGTGGACCTTTGGAGGAGAGGGACGTTTCACTGGCTGGAGGGACCACCAATTATAGCCGGCCCGTTTGTTTGTAGTAAAACGAAACGGATCGATGGGGTCGCTTCCCCATTTGGCTCCGGCGGCAATCCAATCCCTCAGGATCTTCTTCTCTTCTGAGGAAAGAGGTTTTTTCGGCGGCATCTTGCCGATTTCGACATTTTTACTGAGTATGATGGCTTT
>CAZPPD010000267.1:0-7450 GCA_964588185.1 uncultured Alcaligenaceae bacterium
GGTGAAATTTGAACCATCCGGTCCATCACGAATTAAGTCACGCAGGTCACGAGGGTTGCTGTTATTTGAGGAGACCCGTGCATGGATATCATAGGTACCCCCTTGGACATCAACGGTGTATTCAATGAACTCACCATTGCGAATCCAACCTACATTATAACCGCCACCTAGGTCGGAGGTGGTTTGAATGTCGACCGCCTCGTCCTGCCGGATTCCATTGCCGTTGTTGGAAGAATCAACATCCTGATAGGCGACTCCCGGACCACCCAGGTCATATTCTTCAGCTTCAATTCTGGAACCATCAGCGATGACATGAGGTGTTCCGTTAAAGGGTTGCTGGCCACTGGGGGCCTCGTCGTTATCTGCAATGCTGATTGTTGCCGACGAAGGGACTCCAATGGTGTAGCCGGAATAGGGCTGAATAGTCAGAATTACCGTTTCGCTGTCCTCATCTTCAGTGTCGTCAATCGGGGTAACAAACAAGTTAACACTGCTTTGGCCATCCACAAAGGCCACACTGCCGCTAAGGGTTGCGTAGTAGTCTGAGGTATTTGCCGTCCCTGAAATAGTATAGTTGACCTGAAGTTGGCCGTTGGCATTGTCACGGCTGAGAGTAAACTGACCGGGGTCATTATTCTGTTCTGCGGCATTCGCATCCGGCGAGACCACCGAAACCACCGGAGCCTGATCATCATCCGTAATGACAATAGTTGCCGAAGAAGGTGAGCCTATGTTGTAGCCAGTGTTTGGCTGGATGATCAAGACAACAGTTTCATCACCTTCAATTTCAATGTCATCGATAGGTGTTATTGTCAAGTCGACACTGGTCTGTCCATCCACAAAGGTTACGCTACCATTGAGATTTTCAACATAGTCTGAGGAACTCGAACTGCCCGAAATGGTGTAGTTGACAACCAACTGACCGGATGAATCCGTGCGGCTGAGTGTGAATTGTCCGGAGTCGGTTCCCTCTTCAGCAGCATTCGCATCGGCTGCAACAACGGATATCACAGGAGCTTGATCTCCTACCCGGCTGACGATGGCTGCCCAATCGTTGTTGGTAGTGTTTGGTGCGTTTCCGAGAGAAACCTCGGTACCACCTTGAACTGCAGTCACCGTTCCATCCAGGAATCCTTGCCCATTCCGTGGATTGAACCATTTTACCTCAAAGGAGCCGCTGACACCCGTGAGGTCCAAGGACCAGCCACTGCCGCTGCGATCATTATACATGCCATAGATCTCACCTTCTTTCGCTAAAACATAGGTGTTACTGCCGGAAGAAGACGAGTCGCCTAAAGCATGATTGGGTTCCATCTCCATGACCGGAAGGTTTTCCAGGAAGGACAGGGCATAGCCAGTCCATTGCAGGGCAACATCCATATCCCGGAAGTTGTCGATCTGTTGGTCGAAGCTATGGCCGCCGCCATCTTGTTGCACGTACCATTCGAAACCGGCACCTCCGGACATGAAGACCGGCCACATTTTATCGCGGCGGCCATGCGGGTATCCGGCATTATTGTCGTTGGCATCATTCTCAATTTTTTGCGGTTCATCAAAGCTGATCGCCCACTTTTCCCCGGCATTCTCCGATCGGCCGCGCCAATCGATGATCAAATTGGCCATCGACATGCGGCTATTTCCACCCTGGAAGCTGGTGATATCGAAGTCCCCATTACCAAGTAAGGGATTATAGAACTGGTCATACTGGCCACCCTTGGTGTGAGTGGTAACCGGATGGTCATAAGGATCCACTGACTTGATGTAGTCGGCGAATTGCTGGTGTTTGGTGGAACCGTAGTCGTTTTCCTCGCCTATATTGAACTCGACTCCCGGGTGATGGCCAAAGCGGGCAATAAGTTCGCGATAGAACAGCTTGCGTTGGTTGCCGAGGTTGCCGTTATCATGATAGTTCTCATTTTGGCTCTCGGTTTCCGCTAACACAAAGTGCAGGAGAATACCTTTCGAGGTAGCATGTTGGAAAACTTCTTCCCACTGATCGAGTTTACTGACGTCGTATTGAGTCTTGTTTTGCTCAGCGATGGTTGGAAATGTATCCTTGCCGTCCCCGCCGATGTTCATCGGCAAGAAGTAGATACTATTGGCACCTTGGCTGGATATGTAATTCAATGCCCCGATAATGGCTCTGCCATCGTTGACCACACTGTCTCCATCGTCGGAATCCCAATCAGGATCGCCGGGATTCCAATCCTGAATATGTTGATCGAAGTCATGATTGGCATTGGGCGTGTTGTCGAAACCTTCATAGCCAAGTAAATTCTCCGGGATATTGGGACCTCCTTTGATGAAAGGATTTCCACTTGCGAAAGTCAGGTAATGGTCACCCCGGTTCTTGATCAACCCCTTATCCGCAGCCCGGAAATCACTTCCCGTCTTGTCGCTCGAGGAGATCGTGAAGGAACCCGCAGCTCCGTCGATAGACCCTACAGGAGTTCCTGCAGTGGGAGTGAGGTTTACAGCAATATTGGAACCAGTGCGGAAGGAAGCCAGATAGTCCCATTGGCCGGGTTCATCCGGCATAAAATGCACTCGCCACTTGTTACCACTGTTAGCATGACTATTCCCGGCATCCCCATCCGCGGCGTAGAATCCCGGAACGGCATAGGTTTGGTTGCTGGGTCCGGTAAAGGTCACATTCAGACGATAGTCGAGAAAAGGATTGGTAGAAGCTGTCTCGCTGGTGTTCGGTCCATCAAAGGTGATCGTAGTTCGGTGCCAGGTCTTTAACTCGCCGGAGATCTGGGCATTGCCTCCTTGCTGAACGACATTGACACTCACCTCATCACTGTCGGTGTTATTGTCGTTGTCGGTAACCGTTAACTGAAACACATAGGTCCCGGAAACCATATTAGATGCGGTCAACTGAGGCGTGTTTGCTCCATTGAGAGTTGCCGAATTGGGCCCGCTTAGTTGAGTCCAAGAGTAGTCGACAATGGTGCCGTCGCTGTCACTTCCCGAACCTTGCAGGACCACGGTATTGTCCGGCAGGACTACAAACTGGTCCGCTCCTGCATCAGCGACCGGTTGACCCTCATCCGGAAAGGTAGTACACAGATGAGATTGGGGAATAATAGTTTTTGATTGAGAGGGCCCACTAAATGATAATGTGATCTCCGCCGTTCCATTTTGCTGGAAGTGTTCCAGCCGGATGGGATACCAACCCTCATCCAGTTGAATGGAGCCACTATCCTCTGTTACCGTGTGCTGATTCCAATGATCGATTAGTTGTATGTCATTTACCCAAAGCCGTACTCCATCATTGCTGGTGGTATAGAAGGTCCAAGTACCCGGATTGTCGATGCGAACATATCCGGTCCAGCGTTCAGAATAGTTGTCGTCGGGATTTACAGCAGTGCCGGGTGGGGCATTTCCCCAATCCTGTACAAAATTGATAGTTGGATCTGTTCGCGTGTCCGCCAAACTGGTTAGGTCGATCTCGTCAAAATACTGTCCAAACAATCCGTCTCCACTGGGAACATACCTACCCTCGAGTTCCTCTACTCTCAATTGAACTGTTTTTTTTAACTGAAAATAAGATGAACTGAGTAAGGACGATCTTCCCCTAAAGAATCTTTCCATTTGCTTTCTCCCAAGAAGTGAAAAGGAGGAATAATGTGACGCAAATTGACGGGATAGGTAAAGTATCAATCGAAATGAAAACCGGCAAGAAAAAAAATTAAACTTAATGTGCTTTGTTGAGGTGAGGTAAGGACTACTTTTCCAATTTATCGATTTCTGCTGAATTTTCTTTGGATATTTCTCTTTCGATCGGATCCAACCAGAACGCTACTAGGCGAGTGCCATCATTTACCAGTTCAAAATCGCGAGGTAGTTGGATTTGCAGCGGTTCCACATTGCGGCCTGTGGAAAGATTGGCTCGGCTCAGGTCCAGGTATGCCAGCACATTCGGTTTTTCATCCGAGGCAGGACCTATCACTTTCAGGGAAACCATGCCGGCTTCTGAGGAGGCAAATCTGCTGCGCCAGGAAAATTGAGGTGGTGTTAAAAATCGTACGGGAACCTTGTCGAGATGGTAGACTTTCTTGCGGGGGTGGATGCGGAAACTAAAGGATACACTCGATGGCGAAGAAACTATCGACCGGCCTTTGAGTTCCTTAACCAAGGAAGCTTGTCCATTAATAGTCCGGTCATTGTCGATGGTTTTGCTTTTGGGGTCCGGCACAGTATAGGGCTGAGTAGAAATCACCCAGGCATGATCCAACACTTCCTTTGGACCTCGAACTACTACCGTTGCCGGTTCCACTTTGATCTTACTAATCCGAGCGTCTCCGGCATAATCCAGTTGCACAGGCAAATGGCGTTCCACCAAGCGATGAAGCGTGTAGGGAATACGATTCCGTCCTTTGGCGATCACCGTCACCACTCCTGGCGGAACCGGAACGTTTTCCGCATCCACCTGGACCACCCCGTGGTAGGTGCTGTCTTTCTGATGCTCCTCCGGCACAGCAACTTTGACCTCGACATTCAGCAGCCCGCGGTAAAACAAGGTCCGTAGTTCGCGGATGCGCGAAGGAGGTCCGGTAAAGGACATGGGAATTCGACTGGATCCATTGATTTCCAACTCATGGTTTGCTGCTGTTCCGGGAGCTAAGGTAATTTGCACCGGAACTTCAATTTGGTCCAAGGAGGATTGTTCACGGCTTCGAGTATAAATCCATACCAGAAACGCCAGAGCAACGGCCACTAATAATTCCAAAAGGAGTTTGCGTATTCGAAATCCGGACCTAAGTGAAAACAAAGTTGCCTGGCTTCCAAATATTCGCATCGCTTATTTCATCCTTGAATCTCTAAAGTCGACAATTAGGCAGCCTGCCGTTGACCTGCCAATGGAGCAGAATTAAGTATCTTATGCAGGCGATCTGTTAGAAGTTCCCGTGGCACAGGTTCCAGCACACCGCGATAAGCCAAAGAGATCTTTCCCGTCTCCTCACTCACTACCAACAAAATCGCATCGGTTTCTTCACTGGTACAAAGAGCCGCCCGGTGCCGCATCCCCAAGTTGGTTCGGTGATTTTCCGCATTTTTACCATCGCGGGGGCGCAAAGGTAGTTGACAAGCCGCTGCACTGACCCGACCTTTTTGCAGGATGACAGCTCCGTCATGAAGCGGACTTCGCGGAGTAAATATAGTTTCCAACAAGGAAGAGGAAATCTCGGCATCGATTCGCTGGCCGCTTTCACACAAAGGAGACAAGTCCGTCTCGCGTTCAACGACCACGATGGCACCAATGTTGGAGACAGACATCGATTTGGCGGCATCAGCCAAGCGGTCGGCAATAGGCATCTCCGACCGGTCCATAAAGAGCCAAACTCTGGATTGCCCTAGTCGCATCAACCCGCGCCGCAACTCCGGCTGGAAGATAATCAACATACCTACCAGGAAGGTAGTGAGGAGGTAATCCAGGACAATCCCTAGTTCGGTCATGTCCAGGTTGGCAGCAACGACTTGAGCGAGAAGAAACAAACCCAACACTACCAACGCCAATCCACGTCCAATGGAGGAACCGGACCCGCAGGTCTTGCTGACAAACCTCCAGACGGCATAGATGACCACTGCCAGAATGCCGATCTGGATGAAATCGCGTGTCCCCATGGACTCATAGAATTGAACCAGCCGATTAAACATCCCAAATTATTCCCCGATTATTCCCCGACGTGTTGTTGATCTTCTGCAAATTTTAGCCATCCGTAGATTGATTGATGACCTTCCACATGGCCACCGCATCTCTAGCCTCTCCAACATCATGAACCCGTACTATCTGCACTGCCTCCCGACTCATGGCATGACAGAGGACAGCCAACGATCCCGCCATTCGCTGGTCTACTGGACGATTTAACACCTTGCCCATAAAACTTTTCCGGGAAACGCCCAGGCAAATGGGTCGTCCCAGAGATTGAAACTCAGCTAATCGGTTTAGCAACTCCAGATTATGTTCCAGGGTTTTGCCAAAACCGATTCCAGGATCAAGAACCATTTGTGATTCTGAGATGCCGACTTTCTGTAGGTGGTATATTCTTTCCTGGAAGAATTTCTTTAAGTCGCCAATTACATCCTCATAGTGAGGATTGTCCTGCATCGTTCGGGGTGTGCCTTGCATATGCATCAAGATAACCCCGGCTCGATTGTCAGCGATGACCTTGGCCATATTGTTATCACCAGTCAGGCTGGTGACATCATTAATAATATGGGCACCTGTCTCGAGGCATAGTCGAGCAACCTCCGCTTTAGAGGTGTCGATGGAGATCAGGATCTCAATTTTGTTTACCAACTCTTTTACGACAGGCACTACTCGTTGAATTTCTTCTTGCGAGGAAACCGCCTCAGCTCCCGGGCGGGTTGATTCTCCACCTATGTCCAGAATATCTGCTCCCTGTTCCACTAATCTCAAGGCATGAGAAACAGCTTGTTGCGTTTGTTGGTAGAGTCCCCCATCGGAAAAACTATCGGGCGTGACATTGACGATCCCCATAATTAGAGGAGTCGCCGCAAAAGAAATTGTTCGGTCCCGGAGTTGCCACTGCATCAGAGGTGCGGATTCTTGATTGTTCATGCGAAAACTCTTACCATTTTTTCTCCATCATGGAGACGATTTGTACTGCTAATTTATTAACCATATCAAATTGGGCGGAGCGTAAGGATTGTCCCAGCTCAGGTCGGAAAACGGCCATGGATTGCACCAGCACTTTCGAGTCGGGCACCTCCGGCACTGGCGGCGGCGGCAAGGCCGGATCTGGAGGTAAGGGGCTAACCAGGGTATCTCCTATCTGTCCCGGACGCAGGTCTTTCCAAACCACCTCAACACCCATGGTGGTTTCTGCCTCGCGCACTTCTCCCAGTTGATTGAAGGTGGTCAGGCGTTTATTGTGCGTAACAATGGACATTTGCAACTCAGTATCCGCTGGTTGATTGGCCTGGACGACCTTGTAGGGAGTTTTTTCTTCAATCTCACGAATCACTGCTTTGGTCAGCTCAAACTCCAAGCCGCGGATATAGGTCTCATTCTTAAAGATACCAACTCGAACCGTCCGAATGGAAGTGTCATAGACCGGGCGAGTGGTGTATCCCAGAATGCAGAGATGGCCATCGGATTGACAGGCGGGAAATGTCAGTATCAACAAAGCAAACAAGAGATAGTAGCATCGCTGATTGGCTGACATGAATAAAACCTCGGGAAAATGAATCAATTGATAGCTATTTGCCAAACTTCAGGGCGACCGACTACCGGCTGAATTCTGGCGAATCCAGTTTCCAGAAATTATCGTAACGAGCCTACCGGTTGAATCGCCGGATTTCCAGGACCTGGGTTAACAGATGGCACCTGCCCTGGCGGTGGAGCTTGCTCAGGATTCGTTTCTGATCCTAAAGCTGCTCCCCGTCTCACCGGTGTAGAAATCGCTGTTCTCAGAAGAAC
>CAZPPD010000268.1:0-7388 GCA_964588185.1 uncultured Alcaligenaceae bacterium
AGATCTTTTAGCTTGTTGCCGATATCCCGCTCTGGTTGCTAAAGGTAATTACCTGAGCTCCAAAAAGCGTCAAATCATCATCCAGGTCATATCGATCATCGACACCATTCGGGGCGTTGTCGACATCCGGGGAGAAGTCTCGGTTGGCATTGAGCTGGTCATTCCCACCATTGCCGACGAGAGTGTCGCTACCGTCTCGCCCGAGGAGCAGGTTGTTTCCATCGTTCCCGATCAGCAAATCATTTCCGGGACCACCGACTAAAACATCAATAAAGCGGCGTTGCTCTCCCGATTCCGTCAGAATGGTCATATTCTGGTAACCACCTAGGATCTCACCATCCGAACTGAGATCCAGAGAAACATCTTGGGCGTCCTCCGTCAGCCGTGAAAAATCCAGGGCAACTTGTGGTCCCAATATTCCGGGCGAGAAATAGGGCATCCTTAACTACGGCGCCCTTCCTGATGGGCCTCCACGTCCCTGTTGTTGCGATGGGGTCGAGTAAATGGGACTTGGTGTTGTTGAGAGTTGTTCGACAACGGGCAAAGCGCTTTGCTCACAGTTGCTGCATTCTCCACACCCAATGCAGGGAATTTGCGGATTATTACACACCTCTTGAAAACGATGGGGAAAAATGTCTTCGGTCAAAGTTCGGCTTGGGACGTAAATTCGGTCCCCGGGACGGAGTTGAAAATTTGTGGAAGTGTCCCCGAGTTGAACAATATGGTTGTAGCAAACAGGAAGAACTACGCGGCAGCCATTGGGCGGAGTCGGACGGCTTAGAATGATGGATTTATGGGATGCCCGGGCCGTTAGTCCGCCGGCGACCAAGATGCCGTCCAGGACATTCTCCCTTCCTTTCAACGGAAAGGCCCCCGGGGAATTCACTTCTCCCAAGACATAGTAAACCAAACTATCCGGCACGAGGACGCGTACCACCATCGCCCCCATCTCTTCCTTGTGGAAAGCGTTGACGGTAGACTCCACCAGGGACTCGATTTCCGGAACGGTTTTCCCCGCCACCCTCACCTGTCCGTATTTGCCTAAATGAATCGTCCCATCCGCCAATACTGTTTGGTCCGAAATGAGAGTAACCTTGGAATCAAGATCGGCAGGTTGCACAAATAGGCCATCCCCGGGCTGCACAATGTAAGCCGGGATCACGGATTGGTTCAACTCTCGTGCTATTGGCTGCATTCCCTGAGATGCGGAAACCCAGCGGGCATTTTTGGCCTCCTTGGTCAATGCTTCGCGTTGCGGAAAAAAGGTAAGCATATTGCCCGTGGCTACAGAACACCCCGTCAGGAAGGATAAGCAGCAAATTAGAAGTGTCAGAAACAAAAGACACCTGGAGGTTCGGTAGCGGTTCATAGCACTCCTAAAATATTGGTTTCCCAAATATTTTGGGCGGTGTTTAAGGTAGAGAAATAACGGTAATTTCAATAATGATGAAGAATCGGGATGTTGGGTTTATATCGGTTAATGGATTGAATTAATTAAATAGAAAAGAAGAATAATCCCGGGGATATCTCAAGGAGAGGTAGTTGGCAGGGCTTGCTTAATAAAGAAGCGAACAGCATTTTCCCCCAGAGTTCTAATTGGGCGAATTCTTACAACCGGGTTTTGGATTGTTCCCGAAACTTCCAAGTAGATGACTTGGTTACTTAAAATCTCTGTTGCCTGGAAAAGGATACCCACAGGAATTCTGCCAGAAGCAGGTATTTGATCGGTTAGTAAACCCAAGCGAAAGTTCGGAAGTCCTTGGGGACCGGTTTTGGCAATCACATTCAATCGTAATCGTTTTGATAAAGTCACTTTTCCGTCTGCAAATATTTGGAGATTACTGGATACCAGGGAAAGTCTTTTCAAATTTAAAACCCCGTTGTTAAAAGTGGCCTCTACGTCCCCATCCGTAAATGCGGTCGAAGGAGATCGCCTTATAACAGGAGTAATCCGCCGTAAAACCGGGAAAGCCAATGCTTGGTTCCGGTCAAAATCGGCCTTGAGAGATCCTTGCAAATCCGTCAACGAACGGACATTGTTGCCACGAACTATCAGGGTTCCTGAGATTTTTCCGGTCCCCAATGACCCAACAGAAAAGCTTTGTCTTACCAGTTTACCCACTTGAAGTTTGCTGAATTTAACACTGCAATCTAAGTTTAAAACTCGGCTCCAATCAAGAGTGCCTCGGACAGTGACCAATCCCGAGGCGATTCCCACTGTGCCAAGCGGGACCATCACTTTTCCTCTTCCGCTAGCGGGAAAAATCCGCCATTGAAACGGGACACGGAGTCTTTGCGCCGGCAGGCGGCTAATTTCTCCTTGGCTTAAACAAATTAGCCCACGGCCATACCAAAACGTTTCACTTAGATTTCCATAAAGTTTTAATTGAACTGCGCCCGAGAGTGCGTTTTCCAATAGAGGTAATTTGGCCGATTCCACGCCATCCAGGTGAAAGTAAAATTGACTTTGTGAGAATGCCTTGAAATTCAATGTCAGTTTTCCATCTACGGAACCTTCGCCAAGTTTGGCATTTAACTTACCTACGTGGAGTACCCCTTCTTTGAGGTCCACATCGGCTTGCATCTTTTCGGTTAACTTTTTTCCTCTCCACTGTAAGTTCTTGATCTGCAAATTCCCTTTGCCTGTTGGCAGCAACGTCTTTGGATCTTGTTGGTAGGGAAGTTCCAAGGACACAGTTCCCCCCAAGGGCATCGTTTCTTGTTGAGTAGCAAAAGCCTTCCACAGGGAGGTTAAAGCCACATTTTCTATCTTGAGCACTCCGCTGCCAGAGGATTCTTGGGGAGGCTCTTTCAGCGGCACCTTTCCATCGACACCGATGGTTCCCTTTAATGCTTCGATTTGGATATTGTATTCTGCCAGGTGTTTTTTGAGACGAAGAGCCGCATCCATTTTATTGATGGGAATTCCTTGCAATTTGAGATCCTGCGATGTCAGATCCAATTTCGCCGATACTTCCCGGGACAAGTTTGGCTTCTTTTCGAAGATCTTGGTTTCCAACGAACCGTCCATTTCCCCGGTTAAAGGAATGGGGAGCTTTAATTCTTTCACCAAGGGAGACATCTTTACCCCATTCAGGGATAAACTTATCTTTCCGCTTTCCTTAGCTCCAAGAGGAATAATCGCGTTCCCTTGGACTTTGCCGTTATGAAATACTCCGGTGAGGTCGGAAATCTTTAATTGCTGCTCCTCCACATTCCAGCGAAACTGAGTTTGTTGAATCGAGGTGCCGTAGGCTTGGACTTTATTGGCTTTAACAGTCCCCCCAACCGTCCACTGAAAAGGTTGCAACGTTCCGGTGGTTTGCATCGTTCCTGCAATGTTTCCACTAATTTGGATCGAAGGCTTGATTGATTCCGGCAGGCGTTGCAAGATGTCCAATTTTCCTTCGGGAACTGTAAGGTTTCCCTGAAAAGGATATTTCTTTGCGAGTTCCAGTTTCGCCGTTCCTTCCACGGCGATTTTCTCCACCTCTCCCTTCAAGGAAGTTATGCGGGCATTGCCGTCTTGCAGTTGGACATTTACCTGGGTGTTTTTCAGGTTTAGTCCAAATGCCGTTGAATCCTCGGTGAAAACATGCGCCTTTGCTTTCCAGGAAGGAAGTTCTTTAAAGTCTTTGGGAGGAACTTCTACTGTTACCTGTCCGGAAAAATCTCCTTCGAGTGTTCTTACCGCAACCAAGGGTTCAAATAAAGTGAGTGCAATTTTTTTCGCGTCGACCTTGCCGGTTAGAATTCCTAACGGAAACAATTCAACGCGCGCGGTCCCGGAAACCATCCCTTTATTCTGAGGAAACTTTCCATCCAGTTTCTCCAGGGTCAAAATGCCTTGATCGTATTTCACGAAGGCTCGAACTGACTCAAGTTGGAAATCTGCAACCCGTAAATTTTTGACTTTGGCCCAACCGGTTGCGGAATATTTTTTCGGGTCACTATAGCCTTTGGTGGGAATTTGGGCATCGACTTCCAGGGACAGGGTTCCTTTGATTTGGTAAGGTAGCTTGAGTAAATCGCTGTACTCTTGAAGATCAACATCCGTCAACTTTAGCTTCAAATCGATTTTGTCCGACTTTGTCGGCGGTTTTTTCCTGTTTGCTTTTTTATCCTCAGGCTGTTCTTGAATAATCAATACTGATGACAAGGCGATTGCCTTTGTGAACGCGTGTTTTAACGCGTTGCTTAATTCCAGGGCTACTGGTTTTTGCCGAAAAAGCACCAGCCGGCTTTTTTGCTTTTCTACGGCTTGATGGTAAGCTTGTGGCTGGGCTTCTTCTGATTTTTCGCCTTTGTTTTCTTCTTGATCAGCTTCACTCCAATCAATCCCCTTATCGGTAGCATTTACCTTCAGGACAAAGTCCGCTTTGCCTTTGCTATCATTCCGCTTTATCGTCCCATCGACTTGTCCTTGAACCTTTACATTTTGTCCGCGTTGCACTGCAGACACATGAGCCTTGGCATTAAGGTTACCCGGAATGCGAAGAGGAAAGTTCCAATCCTTAGGGACATTATCCATCGGAACATTCATTAGTTGGACGCTAGGCAAATCAATTCGCAAATCATCGGCGAAGTTAACAGTCCCGGAAAGTTTTAAGTTGCCGCCTAAGG
The DNA here is from genome assembly GCA_964588185.1 of uncultured Alcaligenaceae bacterium. Classification (GTDB taxonomy): domain Bacteria; phylum Planctomycetota; class Planctomycetia; order Gemmatales; family Gemmataceae; genus CAZPPD01. The sequence goes on from CAZPPD010000268.1 coordinate 4,624, forward strand.
TTTTACCTTGAATATTGTGAATTTCAGCTTTCCTGCCGGAAACAATAACTTTGCCTTGATCGATTTTAGCTGCAGTCAATTTCATTTGCGGCAACTCGATGGTGTTATCTTCCGCATGAACTTCTACGCGATAGTCCACCTCTCCCTTTTTCGTGTTAAAGGTCATAGTTACAACGCCGGTTGAAGTTCCCTTTACCTTCAACTCTTCCCAGACTAGATCCGAAATAAAAGGCAAACTTTCCAATTGTCCCTTGGATAGAGAAACAGGTTCCTCGGTGGTCAAATCAACTGTAGCTATGTGCTGATCGAGATCATATTCCCCTTTAATACTCCAATTGCCCCAAACCGGACCGCGAATAAATCCAGTTAGCGTAAAATTGTTTGGACCCAGTATCATTGTGCCGTTAATTTTCTCAATTTTTCCTGCGATAAAACCGGCTTTGACTAGAACCAGTTGACTATTTTTAAAAATGACTTTCTGGTTTTCATAAGAAACAGGAGATTCCACCTGTTTTTTACGCTTTGGGAATTGGGTGGCGAAATTACCATTTCTATCCCAGCGAAGCGTAAGAGTTGCATCCTTCAGGGTGATTCGATTGGGATTGCTCTCGCCCGCTATGACCCCTAAGGCGCTCACATCCACACTTGCTTCACTTACCTTGAACCAAGTCCTTTCCGATCCCGATTCCATTAGTTGTAATCCGGACAGAGAACTGCTTCCTATAATCCCGATTTGGGCATTTTCTACCGCTACTTTTCCCGGGTAAAAATCATCAAGTTTGGATTTCAAACTTTCCAATACCCAATCGGAGGATAGAAAGATTCTTAAACCTATATAGGCAATCAGAATTGCCAGGAGAATTGTTCCGCTCAGGATTATTTGCCAACGGCGTAATAATTTAACATTCCCCATCGAACTCCATCCAAAATGTATTTTGGTAAATGAGGGAGGTGTAGAAATCAAAGTATACCATATGTAGGAAATCGGTTTCCGTGCCGGCATGTCGGGCCAAAGTGATATAAGAAACCTCGTTTTGGTGGTTCACCTTGGAATATTGGCAATAGCTTTAATGGTTGTCCCAATTCGGAGGGCATGGGAGCGGAATAAATTCCGGATTAATTCCCTTCCACTTTATTAGGCCATGAGCAACAAGATTACCTCAATGTTAGCTTTGCAACTGCGAAAGTAACAAGGAAGCAATTCCCAGCACGAAAAAGAAGCCGCACATATCGGTAATTGTGGTCAGAAGGGGACCAGATGCTACCGCAGGGTCTATTTTCATTCGCTTAAGGAGAAGAGGAGTAATCCCGCCAATCGACACGGCAACGATCGTATTGAGGCACAGGGCAACCCCAACAACAACTCCCAGATAAGAATTCCCTTGCCACAAAATGGCAACTAGGCCGATGAGAATTCCCAAGGCTGTCCCATTCACCAGCCCAACAAAAATTTCCTTCATCCACACCTGAAACAGTTCGGTAGGTCTTATCAGGCCTAGAGATAACTCCCGCATACTTACCGCTACGGCTTGGTTCCCCGAGCAACCGCTCATATCGGAAATAATCGGCAAGAACACTGCCAAGGCAATCACCTGTTCCAACGTTTCGGTAAATAGAGCGATTATACTTGCAGCCATGATGTTCAAAAGAATATTCACGCTCAGCCAAGATAAGCGGCGGCGGGAGCGAACCAAGAGCGGAAGTGAGCGAATCTCCTCACTTACGATGCCTTGGACTTTTAGGAAATCAGTATCATTTCGCTGCTGCCATGCCTCGTCTACCGCGCTTTTGTGTACAACTCCTATCAATTCTCCTTGTTCGTTCACCACGGGAACCCCGAGGAAGTCATGAGCGTCAAAGAAGTCGGCCAACTCCTCGAGGGGGGCGTTTTCAGACACGGACAGGGGGTCTGGAATCATTATTTCTTTCAGGGATTGTTTGCTTTTAGCCAACAACAAATCTCGCAGACGAAGAACTCCGGTTAGCTTTCCCGCCGAGTCGCACACATAAGCGTATTGGATATCATAATCTCGGTATTGATCCGCATGGGACCGCAAATCCTCGACGACATCGGCAATAGTCTGGTCTTCATGGAAGCGCAAAAGTTCGGTGACCATCAGACCGCCCGCGACATCGTCGGGGTAGCGGCTCAAGGAAAGAAGGTCACTGGCTTCCCCGGGTTCCATTTGATCCAAAATGGCCTGGGCATTGGGCTGGGGCAGATCATCAAAAATGTCGGCTTGTTCATTGCTCGGCAATTCCCGGAGGATGGCAGCCGCCGCCTCGGGCTCGAGGCGTTCCACAAGGGTAACTGCCTGGATGTCAGGAAGCTGGTAAACCAAATCGGCAGCCTCCTCGGGAGCAAGCACATTGAGGACTTGGGTCTGTTCGGTTTCCGACAGCCGGGACATGGTTAGAGCAATTTCGCTTGAGGGCAAAGCCTCCAAGAACTCCTGAACTTGTTCCGGTTTTTCTTCCTCGATTAAAGTTGCCAGTTGCTCCCATGGTTTTTCAATGTCAACGGTGCTCACAAGACTCCTCAAACCGGGCGAAATAGGGTGTCACGGGTTATTAATTTCCACCACAGAGGTGGCTTATTTTTAGTACTCTTCCTCTAACCTAGGAAGTACCAATCCCAGATAAAGAAAACAATGCGATCCGGTATAATATCCGCAGGTCTGATGACGGTTTACAAAGGGAAATTTGGAAGAGAAATCGAGAGGCCAAGGTTACCAAAGGACTCAGAAGAAGCGGACCTTTATCTC
>CAZPPD010000269.1:0-7352 GCA_964588185.1 uncultured Alcaligenaceae bacterium
ACTAACCGGAGAAAAAGTAATCTTAATTGTCACACCACCACACCCGAAACTGAGAGTTGAAATCACAAGAACAAAAAGCAACAAGGAATAGGTCAAAAATCTCACGATGCTGCCTCTCTGAATTGAATGGGGAAAGAAAGTGACATCAAAGCTTATTTTGAAATGCCATAAGGTGGATACATTAATTCGGACTTTATTCCAAAAAAGTCACTTACCCCTATTCGTCCAATCCTAATTCATCTTGCCCGTATTCGCTGATTTTGCTACTCGTATTTCATTCCACCATCGTTTTTTCCCGTTCATTTTTGTTAGTAAGGATTACTCATGATCCCCTTGGACCTCAGCGGAAAAGTTGCACTTATCACCGGCGTCGGCAATGACGAAAGCTTTGCTTGGTTTATCGCCAAGGCGTTGCAGGCAGCCGGGGCGCGCTTAATCTTTTCGGTTCACCCGCGCATGGTGAACATTGTCCAAGGAACGTTGGAAATGGAATCCAAAGCGGAAAGTCGCGTGTTGCCTTTTGGCAAGGGAACGTTGAAGCCCGAGAAAGTCATCCCTTGCGACGTGGAATTCGACACTATGGATCAAGTCCCCGAAGAAATCCGCAACAACAAGAAAATCAGCAAGTATGGAGATTTTTCCATCAAGGACATGATCGACACCATCAAAAAGGAATTCGACAGTGTAGACATTCTGATTCACAGTGTCGCCTTTAGCAGTGAAATCAAAAACAAGGCTATCGAAACCAGCCGGGAAGGATATTTGCGAGCCTTAAGCATCAGTTCCTATTCCCTGACCTCCATCTGCCGCCAATGTGAGCCGCTGATGGAGAACCGCCCCGACGGGTCAGCCGTTCTTGGCTTGACTTACCTGGGAGGAGACCGAGTTGTTCCCCACTACGGGGGTGGCATGTCCACGGCAAAGGCGGCCTTGCAAATCGATGCCAAACAGCTGGCCCATAACCTCGGCTCCAAGAATATTCGCGTCAATTTAATTTCTGCCGGCCCTTACGCCTCTTTGGCAGCCAAAGGCATTGGCGATATTAACCAAATGGTTGATTACGCCGCCGAGCGCTCTCCCCTGCCGCGTGGTATCAAACCTGAAGAAGTAGCCAACTCTGCTGCTTTTCTTTGCAGCCCGTTAGCTTCCGGGATTACCGGGCACATTTTGTTTGTGGATTGCGGCTATAACGTGATGGGGGTTTAGAAAACATTCTTACCCAGGCTTCGCCCCTTGCGTCGAGAATGGGAATTAACCCCTTCGTGAACAAGGATAGCTCATCTTTATTTCTTCCCGGTTAACTTCTTGATGAAGTCGATCTCCTTTTGATCATAGGGAGTACCATCGATCCGGAATAAGTCGTGGAACCAAACTTTCGGTTCCGGAAACGGTTCCCCGGGCTTGACTACGTGACCTTCGGCTCGTTTCTTTGACACACTCATGTTTTTTCCGCCGGGTCCGCGTCTGCTCGACCAAGGCCAGATGGTGCCGGACTTCCCGGAGACAAAGCCCCAATTGACTGCCCCAGCGTTGAGACGTTTCATTACCGGCAGACACTCTTTGACGGTGCTCCCTCTAGTGCGAGCTAACCATTCGGTGACAATGACCGGGCGGCCGTCTTTCTGGTACTCCTTGATCAACCGTTCGAGTTGTTCGGGTGGAGAATAGGAATGGATGGAATGGATGTCGGAATTCGCTCGGTTGATGGCAATGTTGATCTTGCCGACGCTGCCCGCCGTGTTGGAGGAGATGGGCTGAGAGGGGTTCACCTCCCGTGCCCAAACCCAGGATGTATAGACCAGTTTGCTCGACCGGTCCCCCATAGCGCCCCGTCCCGCACCTAAATTTTTCCCGCGTCCAGGTTCATTGTAGAGTTCCCAGAAAAGCACACGGCGGTCGTCCTTAAAGCGGCGCATAGTTCGTTGGACATATCCCTTTAGCCGAGCCACTTCTTTCTTGGTAGCTTTTCCTTGTGAAAATCGGACTGCCAAGTCACGGGCCGGACAGGTGCACCAGCCGGAATTGTGCCAGCGCTTTACCGGCAACGGTTGCTTGCCCAATTCCGGCTCGGGGTAGTGGCAATCGTCGAAGAACACAAAGAAGGGCCGAATCCCATGCTTTTGGCAGATGGTGAGAAGCTGGTCCATACGCTGGTAGAGTCCCTTCTCGTCATCTGCCCAGACAAGATCGTGGAGATAGACACGAAGCGTGTTGAATCCGATCGACTCGGCGATTGCAAGTTCCTTATCAATGGTTTTGGGATCAAAGGTAGATGCCTGCCACATTTCAATCTGGTTGATGGCAGTCGCCGGGTAGTAGTTGCAGCCGATAAGCCAGGGCTGTTTTTTATACCAAGCGTTGGCTTTTTCCGCCGGCCAACGGCCTTTGACCGTGGGATATTTTTGGGCCAAGATCTGGGGAACTGGCTTGGCACTTTTTTTCCCTTTACCTCCTTGAGCCCTTAGACTCGATGTGAGGCAGGAAGCCGCCACAATAATCATCAAGGCCTTCAATAATAAATGCGATTTCATTGGTGTTTTCCTTTAGGATTTGTCCTTATCAAGTGTGAGGTGACATTTAGAAGCTTAGAAAATCGGAGAATCAATGACAATTTCCAATTTGTCTTTGGGATGGAAAGCCCATTCAAATTGCCGGCAGGCCAAAGGTAATCTTCTTCCAATTTTAACGTCTTAAGTGGTGTGATTTCTTGCATCCAAGATTTTTTATGCTATATTAAAGTTTCATATTTTGCCCAAAAGGCCACAACCAACTGGGTTATCTTTCGGTGGAACAGGATGCCCGGAGTTGAAGTGGCTTCTTCTCTGGAATGGTTTGGGGAGGAATCTCGCACCCCCCTCGAATTCCCAAACCGCAACCTCGTGTGGACTAAATCAGGGTGCGCAAGAAGGAGACGCTTCCATGCGGACAATCCGTACCACCATCTGTCTGGGAATTGCTTTTGCCGTAGCGCTATGTTTAGCCGCTTCCACAGCTAAAGCTTTGCCGCCGATCGAAAAAGAAGTGCAACAAGATCCGAAGGTTAAACAGGCTGCCGACGTTGCCGACATGTACCAACCCGGCATGCCCTTGGTCGTCACTCTCAAAGGAAACAAGAAATTATCGGGAACGTTGGTCTACGCGAAACCATCTGAAGATTATCTGATGTTGCGAACCCAACCTCGTACTTTGCCCAAGAAAATCATGGGCAAGGACATCGCCGATATCGCCAAAGTCATACCTGCTTCTTTGGGCGAATCCAAACCCGGCGGCGTAAAACCGGCGATTAAAGGTGAAGAATTGCCCCCTCCGGGTCAAACCCAATACACGCCCGAAATCAATACCGTCGAGGTCTACAATGGGTCGGTTCGGACGGTTCGATATGTTGCCCCGGCTCTTTCCCCCAAGGAAATGTCCTTGCTGAAGAAACTGGAAGATGCGGAAAATAGTCTGGCAACTGCCCAAAATGCTGCTTCTGTGAACCAACAATTGTTGCAGAACGAGAAGCAAATTCAAAATGCCCGGACCGAAGCCCTGAAACATTACTACAAATCGGCAGCTCAATATGCCTTGGGTTTCCGCTACCTGCCTTATGTTCCGGCTCCGCTCTATCCGGCTTACGGCTATGCCGGATCTCCGTATCGATTTGGAACCACCGTTTTCCGGCCCTACTCTGTCCCGCGAGTCAACTACCCATACGCTTCTTACTATTACCGGCCGCGGGGAATTGGCTTTGCAGCTTTCATGCCGAATCCGGTTGCCGGCGAAGTGGACACCAGCATCATCAAGCAAGCAGTGGCCCCGGCACTGGCCAAGGAAGCTTCTCCAGAAAATGTGCAAAAGGCAGAGCAACAACTGGCCGATGCTCGCGCCAATGCCATCTACGATGCCAACGGCAATTTGGTTGCCATGAAAGTTGAACCTGAAGCCGTTGCTGCCGGCGGCGACCAGTAAGTTATTGAACAGATACTTTAGCCCAAAGCCTATCGGAAGTTGGTTCCGGTAGGCTTTGTTTGTTTCCCAGCTTGGAGGGCTCTTTTGAAATTCAAATCCCTTGCCGCTCTTACCAATCAAGTTATTCGCTGCGAAAAATGTCCCCGGTTGGTTTCCTGGAGACAGGAGGTCGCCGTTAACAAACGGGCTGCCTTTCGAGACCAAACCTACTGGGGAAAGCCGATCCCCGGATTTGGGGATCCTAATGCACGGGTCTTGGTCCTGGGACTAGCTCCAGCCGCTCATGGTGGTAACCGGACGGGGAGAGTATTTACCGGGGACCGTTCGGGAGATTGGTTGTTCACCTCGCTCTACCGGGCAGGATTTTCCAATCAAGCCGAGAGCACTGACCGCGGAGATGGATTGGAACTGAAGGACTGCTACATCACGGCTTGCGTGCGCTGTGCACCGCCGGACAATAAACCTGCGATCGAGGAGAGAGATAATTGCCAGGAATTTTTAATCCAGGAGTTCCAACTCCTTAAGGCGGTAAAGGTCATCGTTTGCTTGGGGAGTTTTGCTTGGGATGGTGGGATTCGGTTGCTCCGCCATTTGGGCTTTTCCGCAAGACCCAAGCCGAAATTCGGGCATGCAGCGGAAGTGGAGATCGGCCCTTACGTCCTTTTGGGTTCCTATCATCCAAGCCAGCAAAATACATTCACAGGGCGCCTTACCGAAAAAATGTTGGATGGGGTTTTCCATCGAGCTGAGAAGATTATCCGCTCCCAGGATGTTTAGCACCTATTTTCCAATACCTCGAACGACCTTGTTAATTCCATTGGCCGTCATTTTAGGGCTTTCCGCCCAGGTTTTGCCATCCGGTGAAAAATACATCCGTCCCGGCCAGGAAGTGTTGATGTAGCGGGTGCCATCCGTCCATTTGGGGCTGCCGCGGAATTTGAGGTTCGTAAGTTTCCAGGACTTCCCATCCTTGGAGGAATAAATCTTCCTCGCTCCGCAGAGAAATTCTTTGCCGGTCCAGATTACCCAGCGAAAGAGTTCCTTCTCATCTCCATTGGCTTTTTCCCAGGTCTTGCCGTCTTGGGAGGAGCTGCGATGTCCCTCGGGACCAACGATTACAAAGCGGCCGCCGCCGAAAGCTAAGCTGCGGATTGGGCCCAAGTCGGTTCGCACATGGGTGATGGTTTCCCCATCCGGAGTGACCGCTCACCAGTACGGGAGACCCCCGCCGCCATGATTTCCGACGATAACAAAGACGCCATTTCCGAAGGCTCCGTGGCGAAAATGGGTGGCCACTTTTTCCTCGATCTTGGCTCCCGGCTTCCAGGTTTCGCCATCGTCGGACCAGTACAACTGCCGGCGCGGACCGCCCACTACAAAGCGGCCTTTCCCGTGAACGATAGGATTGATGCGGCTTTTGGCTTTGAGGACGTGCTTCCAATTGCGACCGTACTTGGATACGAGAATATGGCCGCCACCGGACTTGCCGCCACCGCCTCCTCCTACGGCAACAAATTTTCCTTCGGCATAGACAAGTCCCATTAAGTTATTCTTGTCATCCCGGCCCGGTTGTGCCCATTCGGCAGTGATCTCCCAGTTCTTCCCGTCGGTGGAGATCATTCGCCTGCCGCCATAGCCAACGGCAACGAAGATTTCATTGCCTGATTCTTCTTGAGCAGGGATGGAATGGAATGAAAGAAAAAGGAGAGCAAGGGAAAGGATAAAAAGCCTACTGGCCATAGGTTACTCCCTGGGTGTGATTAAAAAGAGCAGCCGAATATCTAAGATACCTGCGGCTGCTCTTCACTATTTGATTTGAAAGGAAGGCAAATTCCTAATGGTTAAACAAAAACTCTTGGGTGTTAATCAACGCCCAAATCAAGTCCGGATATCCTTCCCTGGGATTTCTTTCTATGTATTGGGCAGCCAACCTGATCTCTTGCTCCGTTGCCCGGCGAGACAAGGCAACCAGGAATAACTCATTGATTTTTTCCTCGTGTGGACGACGGTCCTTGCTGAGCGTTTGGGCCATTCCCCCGGACGTTTTCTTCTGGACTTCTGGGGAGTTCAAAAGGTGAAGGAGTTGAGCGAGGTTGATGTCATTATTGCGCTCGCATTCACAAGCACTAGAAGCGGATGGTTTGCCCAGGACCGAAAGGAAATAGGAATCAAATGCATTGTCCGGGAGCTCGACGGCTCGGGTACCCGCAGGCACCCCCCGGAAACGCGGTTGGGTTTTGGTAACCTGGTCGATGGCATCGTACAGGACCTCTGCCGTTAGCCTCCGCGGATAAAAGTGCGAAAAACTTTGAGAGTCGTCTTTGTTATATTTGTAGGTCAAGGAACTTAGCTGGTAAACCTGCGAGTTGCATATGGTTCTCACTAAGTCCTTGAGATCATATTTGTTCTTGATGAAATGCTTCTCCAACGCAGAAAGCAATTCCGGATTGGTTGGCGGATTGGTCACACGCATATCATCTTCGGGATCTACCAGGCCCCTACCAAAGAAATGTTTCCAGTAGCGATTTACCAGGGTTCTAGCAAAGTAGGGATTCTTGGGAGCGGTCATCCATTCGGCAAGGGCTTTGCGCGGATCGGATTTTTCAGGGAGTTTCATCGGCTGGGACCCCAAGCCGGCAGGCAACACATCTTCCTTAGTCCGCGGATGAACAGCTTTGGCGACCCCTTGTTGATGAAAGATCTCGGTGAGGTACCGGGAATTATTCTTGCCCTTTTTCTTCTTCCGTTTGCGTTTATTTTTAGGCCGGGGTGGATCCTTGTACTTCACCCGGGAGAAAAATGCCGAAAAGCCGTAGTAGTCTTTTTGGCTCCATTTCTCAAACGGATGATGGTGGCAGCGGGCGCATTCAATTCGTTGTCCGAGGAATATTTGGGCAACGTCCTCTACCTGGGAAGAGGTATCCTTCACCTCGTGGTACCAGGTAACCGGCGGGTTGGAAACTTCTTTGCCGGTTGCGGTGATAATCTCCTGCACAAATCGATCATACGGCTTATTTTTGTGAAGGCTGTCCACGATCCAACCATGGAATGCTTGGGTGGGCTTGATGTCTTCCTTGGGATCCTTTCGCTTGTTCCGCAAGACATTACTCCACTTGTTAGCGAAGTAAAAAGCATAATCCTTGCTATCCAATAAGCGGTCCACCAATTCCTCCCGCTTGTTTTTTGATTTGTCGTCAAGGAAGGCTTTCGTTTCCTCTAAGGTCGGCAAGCGCCCGGCAATATCAATGGAAGCTCGGCGGAGGAAAGTAGCATCGTCACACGTTTTTGAAACCGGCAGGCCCAGCTTTTTAAGCTGATCAAACACCAGATCGTCGATGAAATTTTTGGGCTTGGGCAAATCCACCAGCCGCAAGAGTTCAATGGCGCGGTCGCGCGCTTCT